>NZ_CBCPLW010000013.1:0-134994 GCF_965119515.1 Aeromonas sp. Marseille-Q7275 | reverse complement strand
GCCAGCGCCCAGATCACCGCCGACTGGGGCGGCAGCCCCCTGACCCTGGCGCAGTTGCAGGAGGCGGTGGCGGCGAGCCCGATCAAGCAGGGGGTGAGCGAGCGGCTGCTCGCCGCCGCCATCAAGGCCGCCGGCGAGGCGGCTCCCGGCACTCGCCTCACCCCCGTCATCGCCCTGGGCAAGGCCGCCAGACACGGCCTGGATACCCGCCTGGAGCGGCTGGTGGAGACGGCGGCGGAGCGGATCCTGAGGCCTCAGGAGGTGGACCACGGCAAGGTGGACATGCGCGATCTCGGCACCCTGCTCACCGTCAAGGCGGGCGCCCCCCTGATGCGGCGCCACCCCGCCACCCAGGGCATAGACGGCTTCACAGTGACGGGCCAGACCCTGCCCGCCCGCCACGGCAAGGAGAGCGCCATGACGGCGGGAGAAGGCACCTGCTTCTCCCCCGAGGATCCGGATCTGCTGCTGGCGACCCGCGCCGGGCTGCCTTGCCAGGAGCGGGCCGGCATGAGGGTGGACGAGGTGCTGAGCGTCAAGCAGGTCGACATCCGCCACGGCCATGTCATGTTCGAGGGCTCCCTGCTGGTCACCGGGGACGTCATGCCCGGCATGCGGATCAAGACCAGCGGCGACGTGGTGATAGGGGGCTTCGTCGAGGGGGGCTATATCGAATCCGGCGGCACCATCACGGTGCGCAACGGCATCATAGGGCGCAAGCTGGAGGGGGAGCAGTACCTCTGCCACCTCAACGCCGGGGGCGAGATCCACGCCAGCTATGCCCAGTACGCCAGGCTGGAGGCCGATGGCGACATTCATATCCAGAGCCAGCTCAGCCACAGCTATTGCCGCAGCGGCCAGGACCTCAGGGTCGGGGACAGCGCCATGCGCAAGGGCCACCTCATCGGCGGCATCAACATCGCCAACCGCCTCATCATGGCCCCCGTGCTCGGCACCTCGGCGGCGAACCGGACCCGGCTGCAGATCCTCGGCGGCTACTTCAGCCACAAGGAGCGAGAGCAGGCCCTGCGTCAACGCAAGCAGGCCTGCCGGGAGCAGCTCGACAAGCTGCAGGATCTCATCCTGCGGCTGCTGCAACAGCCCGGCGACAAGCGCAATCCCGAGACCCTGCAGAAGATCAAGGCGCTGCGCACCCGGCAGCTGGACGAGAGCAAGTCCCTCGACGAGCAGCTTGCCGAGGCACAGCGCGAGCTGCAGGCCCTGATGGCCAACATGGACATCATCGCCACCCAGCGCCTCTTCCCCGGCGTCGAGGTGGAGATGGCCCATCACCACAACAGGGTCGACATAGAGCACGGCCCCATCCACTTCGCCATCCGGGAAGATCAGCTGCAGCTGACCCCCTATCAGGGCCAGCGCTGAGAGGCGCCATGGCTCCTCTGCGACGATGGCGGCGTGATCCCGGCGGCGATTTTCGCTACACTCGGCCTCCCCTTGGCCCCATAGGGCGGGCCGGCCAGACTCAGGTAGTGAGAAGATGTACAAGCTGATCGCATTGGATATGGATGGCACCCTGCTGAACCCGCAAGGTCAAATAACCCCCCGCACCCATGCCGCCATCGCGGCCGCCCGCGACCAGGGCGTCACCGTGGTGCTGACCTCCGGCCGCCCGCTGGAAGGCATGACCCCCTATCTGGCCGAGCTCGGCCTCACCGGCCAGGATGACTACGTCATCTGCTACAACGGCGCCCTGGTGCAACAGGTCGCGGATCAACGCATACTGCGCAGCCAGCTGCTGACCGGCAGCGATGCCAGCGCCATCGCCCATCTGGCCTCCGAGCTGGGGGTCAACGTCCACGGCTTCTCCGTCCGCCAGGGCCTCATCAGCCCCAGGGTCAGCACCTACACGGAGCACGAGTCACGGCTGATCAAGATGCCGATCAACCTGGTGGACTTCGCCACCCTGCCCGCCGACGAGCAGATCATGAAGGTGATGATGATAGACCCAGAGCCCCAGCTCTCCCGCGCCATCGCCCAGCTGCCCGCCGAGCTCTATGAGCGCTACACAGTGGTGCGCAGCTCCCCCTACTTCCTCGAGTTCATGAACAAGCGAAGCAACAAGGGAACCGGCGTGGCCGCCCTGGCGGAGCACCTGGGTCTGGACGCCTCCCGGGTGATCGCGGTGGGTGACGCGGGCAACGACCGCCACATGATCGAATATGCCGGACTCGGGGTCGCCATGGGCAACGCCACCGACGAGATCAAGGCGCTGGCGCAGCACACCACGGCCCGCAACGACGAGGACGGCGTGGCCAGGGTGATAGAGCAGTTCATCCTCAATGCCTGAATCGACGAGGGGCCTGCGGGCCCCTTCTGCTATCCGGCCATCAGGACCAAATGTTTAATATATCCACCACGACTTTCCCCTAAACGCCCGCCAACTGCGGCTAAAGCCCCTGATGAAGGGACTCAAGCTGGCTCAGACATTATCGAAATTAACATTTTGGCATCATTTCGTTTGACATATTGAACGGCCTTGGCAGACTGGGATCGGGATCCAGGCTGTCATCGCCCAGGCTGACCGACGATTCTGGCACTGCGGCACGACCCTGATCCCATGACCATGCCTTGAGGCATGCCCTTGCGAGAGTGACGCGGCAAGGGCCTTCCCAAGGCGCAGGATGAGACCGCCAAGGATAGCCAAGGTGACCTATGCCCAACCCCAGTTCCCGTTCCAAACCCGTCGTGCTGATGACCATGGGGGCCCAGGCCCGCAGCGGCCACGCCTACCAGGTAATGACCCACAAATACATCACCCCCCTGGTGGAGATCAGCGGCTGCGTGCCCCTGCTGGTCCCCACCTGCTGCGGGACCGCTGATCTGGAGCAGTATCTGGATCTCGCCGATGGGGTCTACCTGAGCGGGGCGGGATCCAACATAGATCCCGCCCTCTACGGCCAGGAGAACCTGACCCCGGAGAAGGCACAGGACAGGGACAGGGATCTGTTCGACATAGCACTGGTGCGTGCCGCCCTCGATCGGGGACTGCCCCTGCTCGGCATCTGCCGCGGCATGCAGGAGATCAACGTGGCCCTGGGCGGGGACATTCATCAGAAGGTCTATTGCGAGCCCGGCTATGCGGATCACAGGGAGGATGCGGACGATCCCGTGGAGGAGCAGTATGGCCACAGCCACCAGGTGAGCCTGGTGCCCGGCAGCTGGTTTGCCGACCTGATGGGGGAGGTGCAGATCCCGGTCAACTCCCTGCATGGCCAGGGGATCAGGCGCCTTGGGGAGGGGCTGGCACCGCTTGCCCATGCCGAGGATGGCTTGATCGAGGCGATCCACGCCCCCACCCTCTCCCCCTTCCTGCTGGCTGTGCAGTGGCACCCGGAGTGGAAGGCGAAAGAGAACTCCCACTCCATCAAGCTGTTTCGCGCCTTCGGCGACGCCTGCCGCCAGTATCGTCAGCGGGAGGGCTAGTCGCCGAACCCCTTGCCTTTCAGCTTGGGCAAGGCACCGCGATCCGGGCCCAGGATACGGCAGACATCCAGCGCCGCTGGCCCATGTCGAGGGTGGCTTGATCGAGGCTATTCATGCCACGCTCCCGCCCCCTTCCTGCTGGCGGTGTAGTGGCACCCGGAGTGGAAGGCGAAAGAGAACCCCCACTCCATCAAGCTGTTTCGCGCCTTCGGCGACGCCTGTCGCCAGTATCGGCAGCGAGCGGGCTAGTCGCCGAAACCCTTGCCCTTCAGCTTGGGCAGGGCACCGCGGTCGGGGCGCAGGGTACGGCAGACATCCAGCCCCTTGAGGCCTCGCTGGACATGGTCAGGGGCCTGCCCCAGCACCATGCCGTTGCCGCGATAGAGCCGGGCCTCTTCCAGCTCGAACAGCTCGCCGCCGATCAGCAGCTGTTCGCGGCCATCGACCACCTTGCCCCGCTTCAGGGGCAGGGTCATGTCCACCAGTATCTCGCCGGTGGCGCACCCCTCGCGCCAGCGGGCCTGCTCCGAGAAAGGCGAAATGGCGATATCCCGCCAGGATCCATCCCGAAACTCCATCCGGTAGTGGTCGCGAAACAGATCGCAACCCGCCAGCACCATGGGGATGGCCAACCAGATGACACTCTTCATTCCACTCACGCCCAGCACTCCCTTGTCAGTCCGCGCCAAGAATAAATAAATGGCCTCGCCTGTGCACCTTTTCTCTGCCCCTCAAGAGGGCTCAGAGCAGCAGCCCGGCCAGCTCGTCGAGAGTGGCGAGCTCCACATCCGGCAGCAACCGCAGCGACTGCCAGGGCAGCTGGCGCTCGTTGAGCCAGGCGGCCCGAAAGCCGTGCAACCTGGCCCCCAGCACGTCCGTCTCGGGATGATCCCCCACGTGGAGGATCTGGCCGGGGGCGAGCCCGAGGGCCTCTTGCACCTGCACGAACATATCGGGCGCCGGCTTCATCCTGGCCCCCGCCCCCGCCTTGCAGACCAGGGTGAAGTAGCCAGCCAGACCCGCCTGCTCCAGATCCAGGTTGCCGTTGGTGATCACAACCAGGGGGTAGCGCGCCGCCAGACGGGCCAGCAGGGCGTGAGTCGCCTCGCTCACCTCTATCTTCGAGCGCTCGGCGAGAAAGGCGGCGAACACCCGCGCTGCCTCCTGCTCGGCCAGGGAGGCGGCCATGCCCCCCTGCACCATGGCCTCGCGGATGCCGTGCTGGCGCGCCAGGCTGACGTCCTGGCTCAGCTCGGGCCGGGCCAGCAGCAGGTTGCGCTTGAGTTCGAGCCAGCGCGGCTTGTCCAGCATGGCGGTGGCCAGGTATTCGCTGCGCAGATGCCTCAGCATCCACTGCTCGGCCCGCGCTATGGCGGGGCCGTTGTCATAGAGGGTGTCGTCAAGATCGAACGAGATGGCGGCCACCGGCTGCCAGCGACGGTAAAAATGCATGCATTCTCCTCTGCGTCATCAACAGGAGCCCCCGGCTCCTTGCTGTCACTCATCTTCCGGGGTGGCAGGATCCCGCCTGGCTCTGGCGAGGGGGCGCCGTCACTCCCCTGACCCCCTTGATATCAGGCCACCATCAATCAAGTTCACTCATCTTCCGGGGTGTCGGGCTCCCGCTTGGCCCTGGGGTGGGCACTGTCATACACCTTGGCCAGATGCTGGAAGTCGAGGTGGGTATAGATCTGGGTGGTGGAGAGATCGGCGTGGCCCAGCAGCTCCTGCACCGCCCGCAGATCCCCGGAGGACTCCAGCATGTGGGTAGCGAAGCTGTGGCGCAGCTTGTGGGGATGGACGTGGGCATTGAGGGCCTGCTTGTTGCCCCAGCCGTCGAGCCGCTCCTGTACCGAGCGGGCCGACAGCCGCTGCCGGCGTTTCGAGACGAACAATGCCTCCCCCTCGTCCCCCGCCAGCGCTGGCCGCACCTTGAGCCACTTGTGCAGCCACTCCACCGCCATCCTGCCCATGGGCAGCACCCGCTCCCGCGACCCCTTGCCGGTGACCCTGAGCTGGCGCTCGTCGAGCTTCACGTCCGCCAGGTTGAGCCCCACCAGCTCGGCGAGGCGCAGGCCGGAGGAGTACATCAGCTCCATGATGGCGCGATCCCGCACCGCCAGCGGATCCTGCTCGTCGGTGATGTTGAGCAGCTGGTACATCTCGTCCACGTCGAGGTTCTTGGGCAGCGGCCGCCCCTGCTTGGGGGTCACTATGCCGCGGGCCGGGTTGGCAGGGAGCCGCCCCTGGCGCACCTGCCAGTCGCAGAAGCTGCGCAGGGCAGAGACCTTGGTGGCGAGGGATCGGGGGGCCAGGCCGGCCTTGTGCATCCGGGTCACCAGACTGCGCACCTGGCTCGCCTCGAGCCGGGCCCAGTCATCGACCCCCAGCCTGACCAGCTCGGCGGCCATGGCCTCCAGATGGGCCTGATAGTTGCTGCGGGTATGAGGGCTGAGCTGGCGCTCGACTCTCAGGTATTCGATAAAGGCGGTGAGCTCCCCGCCAGGGCGGGAGGCAGGGGGTCGGTGGCGGAAGGGGTGCCTTAGCCACGAACCAGTCGGGTAGACGCAGTTGCAGCAGACGCCCCAGCTGACCCAGCAGCAGGGTGTCGTTGTGGGGGGTGAAGTGGCTGGGATCCGAGCTCGCGAAGGCCAGCACGCCGAGATCCCCGAGCCGCATCAGGGCCACGGAGTTGACCAGCACGTCGCTGCCAAACAGCGCCTGCTTCTCGCTCTGGTTGAGCCGCCCGAAGTAGTAATCCGTCCCGGGCAGTCGCTGGCCCAGCAACTGGTCGAGCTGCTTGCCGTCCGCCAGGAAACGCTGCTCCGGGCCGCTCAGCTGGAATTTCTTCGGGCTGAGCCAGAGGCGCAGGCCGGTCAGCCGCAGCCGCTGTACGAAGGCCTTGCCCATCACGGCGCTCAGCTCGAACAGGGTCTGGCAGCCATACAGCTCGCCATAGAGATCCGCATAGACCCGGAAGATCCGCTCGTTCTCGCTGGCGATCCCCATCAGTTCGGTGATCTCCTGCTCCAGCTGCTCGATGCGCTCGCGCTGCCTGTCGAGCTGGCGCTCCACCAGGGAGATGGTGCCCTTGTGCTCATGGGGAATGCGGATCCTGTCCAGCATGGCCCCGTGGCGCTGGAAAAACTCGGGGTAACGGGCCAGGTACTCCAGCACTGTGGCTTCGTCCATCAGTGATTCCTGCCGTTTGAGTTCGCTCATAACTTGGTTGATCCATCCGAAAAAGGGGCACAGGGCCCCGACATTACCGTGTGGCTGCGCGGAGGAGGTCCCCGCTCGATGCCTATAACTCTATCTGGCCGTAGAACACGTGCTCGGCCGTGCCCGTCATATGCTCGGCTGGCCCGCTCACTGGCTTACAGCTCTATCTGGCCATCAAAGACATGCTCGGCCGGGCCCGTCATATGCTCGGCGGGCCCGCTCACTGGCTTACAGCTCTATCTGACCATCAAAGACATGCTCGGCCGGGCCCGTCATATGCTCGGCTGGCCCGCTCACTGGCTTACAGCTCTATCTGGCCATCAAAGACATGCTCGGCCGGACCTGTCATGTAGACCGGCTGACCCGGCCCCTTCCAGGCGATGGTCAGCTTGCCCCCCGGCAGGGTGACGGTGACCCGCTCCCTGAGCTTGCCCTGGCTGATGCCGATCACCACGGCGGCGCAGGCGCCGGTGCCGCAGGCGAGCGTCTCCCCCACCCCGCGCTCGAACACCCGCAGCTTGATCTCGCTGGCGCTGACCATCTCCATGAAGCCGACGTTGACCCGCTCGGGGAAACGCTCGTGGCGCTCCATGATGGGGCCCAGGGTCTCCACCGGGGCATCGGCCACCGAGGGCACCTCGATGACGCAGTGGGGATTGCCCATGGAGACGGCACCGCACATCACGGTGTGATCCTGTGCCCGCAGCAGGTAGGTCTTCTCCGCCTTCTGGGCGCGAAACGGGATCTTGCCCGGCTCGAACTGGGGCACCCCCATGTTGACCGTGACCTGGTTCTCCCCCTCCAGTTGCAGGGTGATGCGGCCACGGGCCGTGCTGACCGCGATGCGATCCCGGTTGACCAGCCCCTTGAGGCGCACGAAGCGGGCGAAACAGCGGGCACCGTTGCCGCACTGCTCCACCTCGCTGCCATCGGCATTGAAGATGCGGTAATGGAAGTCGAGCTCGGGATCATAGGGCGGCTCCACCAGCAGCAGCTGATCGAAGCCGATGCCGAAGTGGCGATCCGCCAGCTTCTTGATGACGTCGTTGCTGAAGAACACCTTCTGGGTGACGCCGTCCACCACCATGAAGTCGTTCCCGAGGCCGTGCATCTTGGAAAATTCAATCAACATCGCGCGTTCCTGTCTCACCGTTAATCACGCTCTCACATGGAGGAACGCTGAAAATCCATCCATCACGGCAGCAGATGCTCGCCACGCCAGAGGTCGGCCAGTTGCTCCCGCTCACGGATGAGATGGGCCTGGTCACCGTCCACCAGCACCTCGGCCGCACGGGGACGGGTGTTGTAGTTGGACGACATGGTGAAGCCGTAGGCCCCGGCGGAACGCACCGCCAGCAATGAGCCCTCGGCAATCGCCAGGGTACGCTCCTTGCCGAGGAAGTCACCGGTCTCGCACACCGGGCCGACCACGTCATACAGCGCTTTCTCGTGGGTCGTGCGGCTGTCCACCTCGATGATGTTCATCCAGGCGCCGTAGAGGGAGGGGCGCAGCAGATCGTTCATGCCGGCGTCGATCAACGCGAAGTTGCGGGTCTCGCCGGGCTTCAGGAACTCGACCCGGGTCAGCAGCACGCCGGCATTGGCGACGATGGCACGGCCCGGCTCGAACAGCAGGGTCAGATCCCGGCCCGCCAGCTTCTGCTTGAGCGCCTCGGCATACTCGGTGGGGTGCGGCGGCTGCTCGGCGCCATAGTTGACCCCGAGACCGCCGCCCACGTCCAGGTGATGGATGTGGATGCCTTCCGCCGCCAGCTCGTCGATGAGCTTCAGCAGCTTGTCCGCCGCCTCCATAAAGGGATTGAGCTCGGTGAGCTGGGAGCCGATATGGCAATCCACCCCCTTGATCTCGATATGGGCCATGGCCGCCGCCTTGCGGTAGATGGCGGGCGCCTGCTCGATGGGGATGCCGAACTTGTTCTGCTTGAGGCCGGTGGAGATATAGGGGTGGGTGCCGGCGTCTATGTCCGGGTTGACCCGCACCGAGACCCGCGCCTTCTTGCCCATGCTGCCAGCGACCCGGTTCAGGCGCTCCAGCTCGGCTTCCGACTCCAGGTTGAAGCAGAGGATCTCTTTTTCCAGCGCAAGGCGCATCTCGGCTTCGCTCTTGGCGACGCCGGAGAAGACCACCTTGGCCGGATCACCGCCCGCCGCCAGCACCCGGGACAGCTCGCCGCCGGAGACGATGTCAAAGCCCGAGCCCAGGCGTGCCAGCAGATTGAGCAGGGCCAGGTTGGAGTTGGCCTTGACCGCGTAGCAGATCAGGTGGGGAATGTCGCCAGCCGCCTGGTCGAAGGCGTGCCAGTGGCGCTCCAGGGTGGCGCGGGAGTAGACATAGAGCGGAGTGCCGTACTGGTCGGCGAGCTGTTGCAGGGGAAGCTGCTCGGCCTGAAGCTGGCCGTCGGCGTCGTAGTTAAAGTGATCCAAGGGGGCGGTTCCTTCCTAGATTATTGCGGCGCGGCCTCGGAGGCCGGTTTGGCGGTCGCAGGCGAGGCGGCTTGCGGTGTACTCTCTGTCTTGGGCTGTGCCGGTGCTTGCTCAGTGGAGACGGGTTGCTCGGCCGGTGGCATGTAGAGCGGCCCCGTCAGGCCGCAGGCGGCCAGCCCGAACGACAGCGACGCGGCAAACAGGCACTTGGTGAACTGGGTAATCATAATGGTTCGCTGCGAAAAAATTTTTGGCCCTCTATAATCGCACTCACATTGTTAAAAGCAACAGGATAAACCGATGAAGGATCACGAGTATCACGCCCTGACCGACGCCTTTTTCCAGTATGTGGAAGACGTTATCGACGAGGGGTATCCGGATATCGACTGCGAGCGGGCCGGCGGTGTGCTGACCTTGAGCTTCGAGAACAAGACCAAGGTCATCATCAACAAGCAGGAGCCCCTGCACCAGATCTGGGTGGCCACCCGGGAGAACGGCTTCCACTTCGAGCTGCGCGGTGACAGCTGGATCGACAACCGCTTCGGCGACGAGCTCAAGGCCCTGCTGACCCGGGCCTGCACCATCCAGGCGGGCGAGCCCGTCCGGTTCCCATGATGGCTGAGCCCTCCATGATGGATCTGCATCCTCAGGGCGCCCGTCACGCGGTGATCTGGCTGCACGGGCTGGGGGATTCCGGCGCCGGGCTCGCGCCCCTAGTGGATGCCCTGGCGCTGCCCGCCACCCTGCCGGTCCGCCACCTGCTGCCCGATGCCCCCGAGCGGCCCATCACCATCAACATGGGCTACAAGATGCGCGGCTGGTACGACATCAAGAGCTTCGAGGATCCGGCGGATCGCGCCGTGGAGTCCCATGTGCGCGAGTCCGCCGATCGTATCGCCGCCCTGCTGGATCGGCTGGTAGCCGAGGGCTTCGCCCCGGGCAACATAGTGCTGGCCGGCTTCTCCCAGGGGGGCGTCATCGCCTCCTTCACCGCCCTGCGCCATCCGGTGCCACTGGCGGGCCTGCTCTGCATGTCCACCTATCTGGCGGCGCCCGAGCAACTGGTCGAGGAGATGAGCGAGGCCGCCCGCGCCCTGCCCATCTGCTACATGCACGGCATCTATGACGACGTGGTGAGCCTCTCCATGGGCTGGGATGCCAAGAACCGGCTGGAAGCTGCGGGCCTCAGCCTCGAGTGGCACGAATACCCCATGCGCCACGAGATCTGCCGGCCCCAGCTCGCCGACATCCGTCGCTGGTTGCTGGCGCGCCTCGACCCCTGATGCAGCACCACAGATAGGACAACGGCCTGCATCATGCAGGCCGTTTGTTTTCATCCCTTCCGGCGCTAGACCGGCACATCATCCCGCTTCCCTCACCCGACTTCCCGGGCCGCCCCCGGGTTGTCCCGCTGCGGGCTCTGGCTGCGGTAGGGGATCACCTCCAGCTTGTCACCCATCTGCACGATCTCATAATACTGGGGCAGGTTGAAGTTGCTGAACTGGCCCGCATTGCTGAATCGCTCGTGGCCCGAGGTGTAGAAACGGTTCACCCCCTGCACCAGCTCGTCCTTGTTGCCGGCGAAGTGCTGGTAGATCTCCACCCGGTTCGCCTCGTCCAGGATATAGATATTGGTGCCCGCATCCCGGGTATCGAAGAAGAACTGCACCAGCCCTTCGCTGGCGTAGGCGTCGACTATGCCGGGCAGGTGCTGGCTGTGGGTCTTGTCGAGGCGCAGCGGCAGGTGATCCAGCTTGTTGTGGGAGATGTGGCGGTAGAAGTCGATGGCGTTTTCCAGCTTCTTGACCGAGACCCCGCGCCGCTCGAAGAAGATGCCGTACTTCTCTTTCCCCAGCGCCAGCGTCTTGACCAGCTGTTGCTTGTCCCGGGCCAGACGCAGCTCGATGCACTCGGCCACCAGCTGCTGGAAGCGGGCGCGCACCAGGGAGCGGAAGTGCTGGCTGTAACAGAACACCTCTATCTTCTCGGGGGCGGCGGCATCCTGGTGCATCTTGCCGAGTATGGTGGTGAGGGCATCCACCACCGCCTCCTCCCCCTGGAAGTGCAGGGTGCGGATCTCGCTCCAGGAGTTGCGATAGACGAGATCCACGGATCCCACCAGACACTCCTGGTTGCGGCCAAAGGAGAAGACGTCCGCGGCATTGGCGTCGAACTCGATCACCTGGCCCACCCAGTGACTGGACGGATCCGTCTCCAGGTTCAAGAAGATGGAGAGCTGATGGATCTCGCAGGGGCGGCTCAGGGCCAGGTTGGTGGCGCGAGGGTACTTGACCGGGAAGGTCCCCGAGAGATCGCGGCAGAACTGGTGCAGGTTGTCGATGTGCAGATCCGAGCCCTGATTGAACAGGTGCACCCTGGACTGGGGCGTCAGCAGGCCGTTGAAGTAGGCCCAGGCCACCAGCTTGCTGATGTAGCCGTTATATTCGAGCGGCGCCCGACCTATGATGTCGGCGGGCTCGAGGGAGTGCTTGTAGAGATACCAGCCGGCGCGATTCAGGCGGCCGTGGGGCACCTGTACCAGGCTGAGATCCGGTTCGCCGAGATCCGGCGCTATCTTGAGGTTGATGCGCTGCACCTTGCCCGGCAGGCTCTCGAAGGCGGCATAGAGCTTGCGCGACAGTATGCCGATGTCTTCCGGGTTGATGGACTCGCTGATGTTGTTGCGCCGGGCGAACTGGATGAGGTTGCGGTAGCTCTGCATCAGGGCCTCCAGCAACTCGGCGTAGGCCACCTTGACGTCCTCGACCTTCCACTCCTGGCGATGATCCAGGTGATGCAGCCGCTCCGGGCTCCAGCCCCAGTAGGCCACCAGCTGGGCCATCTGCTCCCGGCGCCAGTCCGGGGAGTGATCCTCCTTCGGATGGCTCAGACCGTCGCACACCTTGAGATAGAAGCAGCGGCGCACCAGATCCAGGCGCTGCATGTCGCCGATGGATTTCAGGTAGTTGGTCACCTTGTCCAGCATCAGGCAGTAGTTGTCGAGCCGGTAGTGCATCCCCTCGTTGTGCTGGAACCAGTCGCGGCTGGTTACCGACAGCAGCCGGGTGTTGGGATACTCGTGGGAGTAGGCCTCCATCAGCACCGACTTGAGCACCGCCTTGTAGGGGGAATCTATGCCCTTGTAGAGCTGCCACAGGGCTGAGCCGAAGTACTCCTCGGCGGGGATGCGGTCGAAGCCCCCGAGATCGAGCCAGTCATCCTGGCTCAACTTGCCGTGGGCGAACAGGCCGTTGACGTAGTCGTCGTAGTGGTCGTCGTATTCTGCCGGCACCAGATACCAGAGCAGCCGCTTGCCCGCGATGTGCATGGCACTGCGATAGAACTCGTCGAGCAGCAACAGGTGCTGGGCGCTGCCGCAGCTCTCCCCCTGCATCTGGGCATCGTTGCGCTGGCGGAACTTGTCTTCGGGGATCAGGAAGAAGTTGAGATCGACCCCGCGCTGCTCGGCCCACAGGGAGAGGTGCTGGCACTTCTGCTCCAGCAGGGCGAGGCGTTCCTGGGACAAGCCGGCCACGTGACAGACCCAGATATCGAGATCCGAGTGGCAGCACTGACCGATGGAGGAGGTGCTGCCCATGGAGTAGAGGCCCTGGATCGACTTGTCGTGGGTGCTGAGGCCGCCCTGACAGTTGGCGTTCTGGCACAGATCCTGGATGAAGGCCTGCTGGGCCTCGTTGGCGACGAAACTCCAGATACCATGAGGCACGTCCCCTGCCACATAACCGGGCAGAAGGGGATGATTGAAGTGCAGCATGACAGGCAGCAGTTGGAAGACCTGCTGCCCATAGCGACTCATGAGATCCAACGCTCGTTGCGTCTTGAGACGATTCAGCTCGTCGTAGCGCGCCACCAGCGTGTCGAGTTTTACCAGCAATGCCCTACCTATGGGGAAGAGAAATGACGCACCAAAACGGGGAGACGTCAAAAAAGTGTGATCATGTTAACAATGCAAACAGCAGTGGTAAACAAGCCCGCACACAATCACCGGATTATTTCTGGCACGCCCCGTAACGGTGTCAATGGAAAGCAATAAAAAATAATATTTTCAATTAGTTGCCATCATATAATGAGCGAATGAAAATTAATTTCAGCGACCCTTTTTGAGCTTGGCCCCGCTTTTGCCGGCTGCGCCATGAAAGCCCATGCAAAGGGTGGTAAGATCGTTTTCCTCACTAAAGATGAAACAACTGATTGATATGGCAGCCCGAATCCTGAGAATTGCCACTCGCAAGAGCCCACTGGCCCTGTGGCAGGCCAACTTTGTAAAAGATCGGCTGGAAGCCCTCTATCCCGATCTGCGAGTCGAACTGGTCCCCATGAGCACCCAGGGTGACAAGATCCTGGATACGCCGCTGGCCAAGGTCGGCGGCAAGGGGCTCTTCGTCAAGGAGCTGGAGACTGCCATGCTGGAAGGGCGGGCCGACATCGCCGTCCACTCCATGAAGGACGTGCCGGTGGAGTTCCCCGAGGGGCTCGGCCTGCACACCATCTGCGAGCGCGAAGACCCGCGCGATGCCTTCGTCTCCAACCGTTTCAAGCAGATAGACGAGCTGCCCCAGGGGGCCGTGGTCGGCACCTCCAGCCTGCGCCGCCAGTGCCAGCTGCGGGCCGCCCGCCCGGATCTGGTGATCCGCGACCTGCGTGGCAACGTCAACACCCGCCTCGCCAAGCTGGATGCTGGTGAGTACGACGCCATCATACTCGCCGCCGCCGGCCTGAAACGGCTGGAGATGGCCCATCGCATCACCGCCTTCCTCGAGCCGGAGCAGAGCCTGCCCGCCAACGGCCAGGGAGCGGTCGGCATCGAATGCCGCCAGGACGATGTCGAGCTGCACGCCCTGCTAGCACCGCTGGAACACGCCGAAACCCGCATCCGGGTGCTGACCGAGCGCGCCATGAACCGCGCCCTGCAAGGGGGCTGTCAGGTGCCTATCGGTGCCTATGCCCTGGTGCAGGGGGACGAGGTCTGGCTGCGCGGCCTGGTGGGCAGCCCGGATGGCACCCGGGTGATCTGGGACGAGATCCGCGGTCCGCTGGCGGACGGCGAGGCACTGGGCCACGCCCTGGCCCAGCGTCTGCTGGCCGCCGGCGCCGACGCCATTCTGGCCGAGGTCTACCGGGCATGAGTGCAGCGCGGACCGGTTCATGGTCATGTGCCCGGAGCGCCGCCTGATGGTCCCGCTGGTGGTGCGCCCGGCCGCCCAGGCCACCCTGCTGGTGCAGTTGCTGCGCCAGCAGGGCCATGCACCACTGTGCTGCCCGCTGCTGGAAACCCGGCCGGGCAGTGAACTCCCCCGCCTGCCCGAACAGCTGCCCCAAACGGACATCATCATCGCCGTCAGCGCCCATGCCGTTAAATTTGCTCATCATTTTCTGTTGCAAACTGGTCTGACCTGGCCACATATTGACTACTTTGCGGTCGGTCAGGCGAGCGCGGATGCCTTCAGCGAGGTGGGTGTCCAGGCCCTCTGCCCGACCGATCCCCGCAGTGAAGGCCTGCTGGCCCTGCCGCCCCTGCAAGGGGTGAGCGGCAAGCGGGTGCTGATCCTGCGCGGCAACGACGGGCGGGATCTCATCGCCCGGACACTGGCCTCACGCGGCGCACTGGTGCACTATTGTGCCACCTACGAGCGCCACTACCCCGAGCTCGACGGGGACGCATTGACCCGCCACTGGCAGGCAGCCGGCCTCGACAGCCTGCTCATCACCAGTGGTGAACTCTTGCAGCGGTTGCTGGCCCTGGTGCCCGGCCCGCAGCGACCCTGGCTTTATGACCGCCTGCTGGTGGTGCCCAGTCCCCGGGTGGCCGAGATGGCCGAGGGAGCTGGTTTTACCCGTATCGTGATTGCCCAAGGTGCATCCAACCAGGCTCTGGTGGCCGCCCTGGAACTGAGGAAGATGGAATGACTGAACAGCAAGAAGTCCAGCCGAGTGCTGCGGCCCCCGGGGCCGACAACAACAAGCCCGAGCACAAGGCCGTCGGCAACAAGAAGGGCGGCGCCGGCGTCGTCCTCGGTGGCGTTGCCATCCTGCTGGCCCTGGGGCTGACCGGCGGCCTCTATCTGCACGGCCACCAGAATGCCGTCGCCCAGCAGGCCGAACTCGGCGCCCTCAAGCTGCAGCTGGCCGAGGCCATGGGCAGGCTGGATCAGAACAACAGCAAGGATGCCGAACAGTTCAGCGCCCTCGGCAAGAGCCAGCAACAGCAGCAGGAGGCGCTGGACGCCCTGCAGCACAAGGTGCTGGATCTCGACGACAAGCGCCCCAACGACTGGATGCTGGCCGAATCCGAATACCTGGTACGCATGGCGGGCCGCAAGCTGTGGCTGGAACACGACATCGTCTCCGCCATCACATTGCTCGGCAACGCCGACGAGCGGATCAAGGCGCTCAACGACCCCAGCCTGATGCCCATTCGCAAGGCGCTGGCGGAAGACATAACCAAGCTCAAGGGGATGCCGCGGGTCGATCGCGAAGGCTTGACCCTGAAGCTGGCCGCGCTGTCGGACCAGATAGAGCTGCTGCCCCTCTCCACCGTGAGCATGCCACAAGCCAAGGCCGAGCCGGATCAGGCGGTCAGTACCAATCCGGACGAGTGGGAGAGCAATCTCAAGAAGAACTGGGTCAAGTTCACCGAGAACTTCATCACCATACGTCGCCGCGACGGGGCCGTGGAGGCCCTGCTCTCACCGCAGCAGGAGATCTTCCTGCGGGAGAACCTCAAGACCAAGCTGTTGCAGGCCCAGCTCGCCGTCTATCGCGAGCAGCAGGCGCTCTATACCGACAGCCTGGAGAAGGCCCAGCGCTGGCTGACCCAGTACTTCGATACCGACAACAGCGCAACCCAGTACATGCAGTCCGAGCTCGACAAGCTCAAAGACGAGCAGATCCAGTTTGACTACCCGGATCAGTTCAAGACCCAGGCCATGCTGGAACAGGTGCTGACCGAGCGCCTGCAACGCATCCTGGCCGGCAACTGAGGAGGAGACCATGATTCGTCTGATCGTCGTGGTGGCCGTGATGGTCGCGGGCCTGATCTTCGGCCCCGAAGCGTCCGGCAACAAGGGCTATGTGCTCATCTCGCTCGGCAACTACACGGTGGAGTCTTCGGTCACCAGCGCCGTGATCCTGGCGGTACTCTTCTACGGTGCCCTGCTCATCGTCGAGTGGGTGCTGGGCCGGGTCTTCGGCCTGCGCCGCAAGACCCAGGGCTGGTTCGGCTCCCGCCGTCGCCGCAAGGCGAACCTGCAAACGGTGAATGCCACCCTGGCCATGGCCGAGGGGCACTACAACCAGGCCGAGAAGCTGCTGATCAAGGGGGCCGACAACAGCGACACCCCGCTGCTCAACTACCTGAGTGCCGCCAAGGTGGCCCAGGCCAGAGGCGATGACGTGCGCCGGGATCACTACCTGCAAAAGGCGCAGGAGGAGAACCCCAAGGCGGAGCTGGCATTGACCCTGATCCAGACCCAGCTGCAGATAGAGCAGGGCCAGTACGACAGTGCCCTCGGTCGGCTCGAGTCCGTCTACGCCCTGCACCCGCGCCACCCCATGGTGCTGGATCAGTTGCGCCAGGTCTATCTGGCCCGGGAAGACTGGGCGGCCCTCATCGATCTCGCCCCGGCCCTGCGCAAGGTGGGCAAGTTGACCGCCCAGCAGGAAGAGGCGCTGCTGCACCAGGCCTGGATTGGCCGTCTCGAGGCCGCCAGCGGCGCCCTCGAGACACTGCGCCCGGTGTGGCAGGCGCTGCCCCGCAAGCTGCGTCAGGACCCCGCACTGCTGGCCAGCTACGGGGATCGTCTGCGCCGGCTCGGCGCCGACAGCGAGGCGGCCGACCTCTGGCTGGAGGCCCTGCGCAAGGATCCCTCCCCCGAGCTGTTCGCCCGCCTGCCCAAGCTCAGGCTGGATGACTATCAGCCCATGCTGACCCTGCTCAAGAAGATCCAGGATCAACCGGGCGCCGAGGCGGCACTGGCGCGAGTCTACCTGCTGGCCGGCCAGCTGGACGAGGCCCAGCACCTGCTGGAGCAGGAAGTGGCGAAGCGGCCCGATGCCGCCCTCTACCATGCCCTCGGACAGGTGATGGACAAGCGCCGTCTCACCAACAAGGCCAACGAGTACTATCGTCAGGCCCTGCAACTGGCCGACGTCTGACCTTCCCCGTCACGGGAGACAAAAAAAAGGCCGCAATTGCGGCCTTTTTCTATTCCGGGTTTCTCCACGTTTCGCGATCGTTCGAATACGCTTCGCTATTCGAACCTACGAGAACGGCTGGATGTGGAGGCTTGATTGGCCATGTAGGTTCGATTAGCCGCGCAGCGGCGTAATCGGACAAGGTAACGTCGTTGCGGACATCGCCACATCATCGGACGAGCCACAACCTCGCCTCAGGCAGTCAGCCGCTCCAGCTCGCCGATAAGCCAGACGGCCTCCTGGCGGTGAGAGCCGCACACGTCCTGCATGGGCCGAAAGCTGCTGCACACCGCAGGACGCTCGGGCTGGCCGAAGATCTTGCAGCCCAGCCACTGATCGAGCTGAACACAGGGAACGCCGGCCGGCTTGCCCTCCGGCATGCCGGGGATGGCACTGCTGATACTGGGGGCTGTGCAGCAGGCACCGCAACCTTGACGACATTCCATATGATGCATTCCTGTGCATGGCGAAGCAGTCTATCAAAGGGCCCCGATTCCCCTTAGCCTTATCCGCCCTGTCCCGCTAAATAGTCCAGACCCGGACGCAGGGCAACAAAAAGCCCGACGGCAGCAGCGGTCGGGCTTTTCATCTTGCAGCAGGTTCAACCCACTCCCATCAGAGAATGATGTCGCGCACCACGCTGTCCTTGCGATCCAGGAAGTGGATCGACTTGATGCGGCGGCATGAGGGGACGGGACTTGCCGCCACAGCCATCTTCCCGCTTACAGGATGATGTCGCGCACCACGCTGTCTTTGCGGTCCAGGAAGTGAATCGACTTGATGCGGCGGATGGTGCGTGACTTGCCGCGGATCAGCAGGGTCTCGGTGGTCGCCATGACGCCGTTGCTGGTGATGCCTTCCAGCAGATCACCCTTGGTGATGCCGGTGGCCGAGAAGATGACGTTGTCATTCTTGGCCAGATCTTCCAGCTTGAGCACCTTGCTCACATCGATGCCGAGCTCCTGGCAACGGGCAATCTCCTGCTCGCCCAGGGCACGCACCTCGGGGCTGTCCCCCTTGACTTGGTGACGGGGCACCAGGCGCGCCTGCATGTCGCCGTCCAGGGCGCGGATCACCGCCGCCGAGATCACCCCTTCCGGAGCACCACCGATGCCATACAGCATGTCCACTTCGCTGTCCGGCAGACAGGTGAGGATGGAGGCGGCCACGTCCCCGTCGGGGATGGCGAACACCCGCACCCCCAGCCCCTGCATCTCCTTGATCGCCTTGTCATGACGCGGCTTGGCCAGGGTGATGACGGTCAGGCGGGAGAGGGGCTTGCCGAGCGCCTTGGCGACGGCCTTGAGGTTCAGCTCCAGGGCCTGATCGAGATCGATGGCGCCCTTGGCACCCGGGCCCACAATCAGCTTCTCCATGTACATGTCGGGGGCCTTGAGGAAGGAGCCCTTGTCGCCGACGGCCAGCACGGCCAGGGCATTGGACTGCCCCATGGCGGTCATGCGGGTGCCCTCTATGGGGTCGACCGCGATGTCCACGGCGTCGCCCTGACCCGTGCCCACCTTCTCGCCGATGTAGAGCATGGGGGCTTCGTCGATCTCCCCCTCGCCTATCACAATCTCGCCATCGATCTGGATCTGATTGAGGATGTGACGCATGGCCGCAACGGCCGCGCCATCGGCGATATTCTTGTCACCACGTCCGAGCCACTTGTAGCCAGCCAGTGCAGCCGCTTCCGTCACTCGGGAAAATTCGATTGCCAGTTCACGTCTCATCGCATATCCAACCTTAGGAGCTCGAAAACGGGCGGCATTCTACCACAAGGGCAAACCTTTGCGCGCAAAAGTGGCGACCAGCCACATAAATCCCGGTTTTCATCCCGCTGACATGAAACCGCCACGGCTTGTTCACACCCCGGTCACCCCGCTGTCATCTGTCACTTCTAGCATGGCCCCGTCTTTTAAAACAGAAGCTTGCAACACAAGGGATCATGATGAAAAAGCTGACAGTAGTAGCATTGGCTCTCACCGCCGCCTTCCAGGCTCAAGCCGTCGAAGTCTATAAAAATGACTCCACTCTGCTCGATCTCTATGGCCGCATCTACGCCGGCCAGTTCTTCGGCGAGAAGAAGGAGCTGGATGCCAATGGCGACATCAAGAACGAATACAGCGACAAGCAGGGTGCCAACCAGTTCGTCCGCCTGGGCGCCAAGGTAGAGAGCGAGATCAACCCGGGTCTCAAGGCCCTGGCCCAGTACGAATTGCAGATCTACGTCAATGACAGCGAGAAGACCGTCAGCGAGAACTCCGACAACATGCGTACCCGCCTGGCCTTCGCCGGGGTGGGTGCCGACTGGGGCAATGTCACCTTCGGTCGCCAGAAGGGCGCCCCCGGCCTGCTGGCCGACTGGACCGACGTCTCCCTCTCCGACGGCTACGGCAACGACGCCCTGGGCGCCAAGACCGACACCTTCGCCACCAACCGTGCCGGCTCTGTGCTGAAATACTCCGGCCTGTTCAACGGCTTCCAGGTCGATACCAGCTACAAGTTCGACGGCGGTGACACCGAAGAGACCACCAGCAAGGACAGCGATGCCGCCTACGGTGCCGCCCTGGCCTACACCTTCCCGTTCAACCTGGCCCTGGGTACCGCCTACAACGTGGGTATCCGCGACAAGAGCGGTGAAGAGGATGCCAAGCTGTGGCTGCTCTCCGCCAAGTACGACAACAAGGCCGTCTATGCCGCCCTGAGCTACGCAGACGGCAGCGACTTCCTGGCCACCGGCAAGGATCACACCGGCTGGGAAGGGGCCCTGGGTTACAACTTCGAGAGCGGCTTCGGCCTGATGGCCCTGTGGAACAAGCAGAAGGTGGAGCAGAGCGGCAAGAGCGACTACGACTCCATCGACTACTACACCCTGGGTGCCCAGTACAAGTTCAACAAGAACCTGAGGGTCATCGGCGAGTACCGCATCAACAACCTGGACAGCAATGACAGCGGCAAGCTGAACACCAAGGATGACTTCCAGCTGGCGGCCCGTTACGACTTCTAACTCCGGCCCCAGACAAAACGGCGCGCAGATCCCCCTGCGCGCCGTTTTTCATTCTCCCCTCCCGCCTGGGGGCTGAGCCACAGAGGCTAGAGCTTCTTCTGCCAGAACAGGGCCCGGCCCACTTGCGGGTTCAGCTCATATCCCTCGAAACCGCTGGCCAGGTAGGCGGCCTGGGCCACCCGGTTGCCCTCCAGCACCTCCAGGGTCAGCTTGCAGCAGTCGAGCTCCCGGGCGAGCCGCTCCACCTGTGCCAGCAGCCGTTTGCCGAGGCCGCGCCCGCGATGATCCGGGTGCACCGCAAGGTCGTGGAGGTTGAGCAGGGGCCGGCAGGCGAAGGTCGAGAAGCCCTCGAAGCAGGTGGCTACCCCGGCCGGCTGCCCATCGACCCAGGCCAGCAACACATGGGCACCACTTCTCGCCGCCAGGGCCTGCGCCAGATTGGCCTTCACTTCATCGGCGAGGGGGCAGCCCCCGCCCATCTCGTCTTTCGCGTATTCGTTGAGCAGATAGACCAGCGCCTCGCCGTGCTGCCGGTTATGAAGGTCTGCCCTGATGATCTCTTCCATGTTCCGTTTCCTGTTTCCCTGGGGCGGCATCGGCGCCACCGAACCCGGATGGTAAACCAGCCCTTTGCCACAACCAAGACTCATCCGATACGTTGCATCAGGGCAATGAGCCTCAACTGACCGCAAAACTGGTCGTAGGTGTGGGCTTTTTGCATCTTTGCCTTGCCAGCCAAATGAAAATAAATATCATTAGCGCCCTCCCGCATCGGGAGAATTTTAATAATTACTAATAAATCAATAAGTTCAGGCCAACAGGTCGATTAGAAGAGTCACACGCAGATGCATAACCCCAACCCCCCGCGCGCCCTGCTGGGCGTCGCCTTGCTGTCCCTTTGCGCCAGCGCCCAGGCCGAAGACGAGACCCTCACTGTGGTCGGCAAACGCAGCCAGCACGAAGAGGTGGCCACCGCCACCCGCACCAGCACCCCGGCCAAGCTGGTGCCCCAGACCATAGAGAGCGTCTCCGCCAGCGAGCTGACCGCCTACGGCCAACCGACCCTGAGCGAGGCCCTGAGCGGCATCCCCGGGGTCAACGCCAGCGGCGACACCCGCTTCGACGGCGTCAACATCCGCGGCTTCAACGCCAGCAACGACTTCTACCTCGACGGTCTGCGGGACGACATGCAGTACACCCGCGACCTTGGCAACATAGAGCGAGTCGAGGTGCTCAAGGGGCCGGCCGCCGTGCTCTACGGCCGTGGCAGCACGGGGGGCATAGTCAACCGGGTCAGCAAGAAGCCGCAACGGGGCCAGGCCTCCAGCGTCACCGCCCGGGTCGGCAGCTTCGACAGCCAGCGCCTCGCCGCGGATCTCAATGCCGAGGCAGGCGAGCGGGTGCAGCTGCGCCTCAACCTGGCCCAGGAGGACAAGGAGAGTTTTCGCGACGGCGTGACCAGCAAGCGCACCCTGCTGGCCCCGTCCGCCAACTGGGAGATCACCGACAAGCTGAACTGGCTGGTGCAGTACGAGCGCAACGGCAGCGATCGCACCCCGGATCGCGGCATCCCCGGCGTCAACGGTCGCCCGGCCGATGTCCCCATCGAGAGCGTCTACAGCGACACCAGCCGCGACTTCATCGATGACGTGGCCCAGTCCACCCGATCCCAGCTCACCTGGGATCTGAACGGGCAGTGGCAACTGCGCCAGCAGCTCGGCTACACCAGCCTCGACAGCCAGTTCGACAATACCTATGTCACCAGCGTCAAGGGCGACCAGGTGAACCGCGCCCGCTGGCAGCAGGATCTCAAGGCCAACAACCTGACCAGCAACACGGAAGCGGAAGGCCAGCTGCAGACCGGTCCCGTCGAGCATCGCCTGCTGGTGGGCCTGGAGCAGAGCTGGCAGGAGCGCACCCCCAAGCTCTATCAGAACGCCACCGCTATCCCCCCGGGCAACCTGTACGATCCGGGTTCACTGCCCAGCTACAACGGTGCCATGAAGCTCTCCAGCGACGCCAGACACAGGGTGCGCGGCTACGGCCTCTATGTGCAGGATCAGCTCAGCCTGGGGGACTGGCACCTGCTCGGCGGCCTGCGCCGGGACGCGTTCACCGTCACCAGCCGCCGCAACGACCTCGACAAGGAGGAGACCCTCTCGGTCACCAGCCTGAGCCCCCGTCTGGGCCTGGTGTGGAACCCCATCGAGGAGCACGCCTTCTACACCTCCTACAGCAAGACCTTCACTCCTGTGGGTGGAGAGCTGATCGGCATCACCCCGGGAGACAAGAACAACAATCTGGATCCCCAGCACACCCGGCTCTACGAGGGGGGCGTGAAGAGCGACTGGCTGAACGGCCGCCTGGCCACCACCCTCTCAATCTACCGGCTGGAGATGTACAACAAGCGCAGCAAGGATCCGCAGGATCCCACCAAGGTGCTCCTCACCGGCCTGCAGCGCACCGACGGCATAGAGCTGAGCGCCCGCGCCCAGCTCACCGACACCTTCTACCTGCACGGCGGCATCGCCATCCAGGATGCGGAGCTGGTCAAGGCGGATGCGGATCTGCAGGGCAAGCGGCCGATGAACGTCTCCCGCGAGAACGGCCAGCTGTTCGCCGGCTACCAGAGCGGCAAGCAGGGCTGGTATGGGGAAACCGGGGTGACGGCGGTGGGGGATCGCTTCGCCGACAACGCCAACACCACTGTGCTGCCGGGCTACGCCCGCTATGACGCCCGCGCCGGCTACCGCTGGCAGCACTGGGATGCCCAGCTCAGCGTGGAGAACCTGACCGACCACGACTACTTCGTCAGCGCCACCAGCGCGGCCCAGATCATGCCGGGCAGCCCCCGTCAGCTGAATCTCACCGCCGCCTACCGCTTCTGATCCTCCTGCCCACAGCCAAACTGGCCAGCCTCTGCTGGCCAGTTTTTTATGACGCGCCACCATGATGAAACCCAAGAGACTCCCCCTTCACAACAACAAGTGGGTGCGCCGCATCCACGCCTGGGCGGGCTTTGCCACCCTCACCCTGATGCTGCTCTACGGCCTGACCGGCCTCTGGCTCCAGCACAGGGCCGTGCTGCCCCTGCCCGGCCCCCACACCGAAAAGTCGAGCGAGGAGATAACGCTGGCCACGCCGCTGGCGAGCCCTGACGCACTGAAAGCCCTGCTGCAACAGCGTTACCCCGAGGGCTTGGAGGAGGGGCGGATCAGCATCACCCGGCCCGGACCCTGCCCACCCCCACAGGCCCCCTCACCCTGCCGGCGCGCTGGGGGCTGCGCGGCGTCACCCTCCGCCAGAGCCTGGCCGCCAGTTATGTGGAGGGTACCCTGCTGGTGCAGATCGAGCTGCAGCAGGCCAACGTCGCCGCCAGCCTCAACCGGCTGCATCGCGGCATGGGCACCGGCCTGGCCTGGCAACTGGTCGGCGATCTCGCGGCGCTGGCCATGCTGCTGCTGGCCCTCACCAGTTTGCTGATGTGGAACAAGCTGCACGGCACGGCCGGCCGTGGCATCGCCCTGCTGCTGACGGGCGCCGTCGCGACAGTGCTGGTCGCCCTGCTCTAGGGCTTTTACCGACACCAAAACGGGATCCGCCTCCCACCCGGGGTAACCCTGCCCATTCCCCGGGTAACAAAGGGTAACCGGCCACCGATGGGAGTCACAGTTGACGGCCCCCCGGCTGGAAGAGGCATGTGCCCGGCTGCTAGGGTGCCGGGTTTCAGCCGTCGGAAACCATCATGCGCATCTCCAGCATCGAGTGCGGGCGAGTCCTGGCCATCCTGGCCGTGATGACCATTCACCTCTCCCCCTTCAGCAATCCGTTCGATCCCACCCTCTGGGACGGCACCCCCTACCTCTGGCTCGGGGCCGTCATCAACCAGCTGTGCCGCTTCGCGGTGCCGCTCTTCTTCCTCTGCGCCGGCTACTTCCTGCAACCCGCCCTCGCCGCAGGCAAGCCGATGGCGGTGGCGCTGCGCTACTGCCGCCCCCTGCTGGGGCTCTGGCTGGTTTGGAGCCTGCTCTATCTGCTGGTGCCCTTCAACCCGGTCGCGGCCATGACGGAAGGCTATCTGACCAGCATGGCGGGCCAGTGGCAGATGCAGCTGGGGGATCCTCTCAACGCCTGGTGGGTGGGTGGCATGATCCACCTCTGGTTCCTGCCCGCCCTGATGCTGGCCGTCCTGCTGCTGGCCCTCTGCTGGCGGGTCAGGCTACCCCGACTGGCTCTGGTGGCGGGCGCCCTGCTCTACGGGCTTGCCCTGATAGGCGGCTCCTATGGTCCGCTGCTAGGGGGGGAGTGGGCCCTGCTGACCCGCAACGGCCCCTTCTTCTCGCTGCTGTTCGTGGCCCTTGGCGCCGAGCTACGCCTGCGTGGCTGGCAACCGGATGCCAGGCGAAGCGCCCTGCTGATGGTGGCGGGGATGGGGCTCTATGCCCTGGAGGCCGCGGGCCTGTTGCACTTCGCCGCCGTGCCTCTCAACCGTCACGACTTTCTGCTGGGCTCCCTGCCCTGGGCGCTCGGCCTGTTCGGCCTGCTGCTGGCCAACCCAAACTGGGGCAGGGGCAGCTGGCTGGAACGCCAGGCCCCCAAAGTGCTGGGTCTCTACTGCCTGCACATGATGCTGGTGGTCTGGCTGATGGTGTTCGGCCCCCAGGGCAAGCTGCTGTGGTGGGAGCTGGCGAAGGTGCCGGTGCTGCTGGTGCTCTCCCTGCTCGCCTGCCGACTGCTGGCGACAAACCGGATCAGCGGCTGGCTGCTGCGGGCTCGCTGAGGCCGCTCGCGCAGGCCTCTGCAGCCAGCGAGCCTGCATGAGCCAAGCCATACGAGCAGCGGGGGCTCACCATGGGTGCCAGCGCGGTGCACGACAGGGAATTTGACGTCAATGAGTCCCAGAGCCGTCTCACCTTCGGCATCCCATAAACCGGCCCAAAGAGCGGGCTCAGAACCTCAGGGTCAAGCCGATATTGGCCTGCCACTGGGTGAGCAGATCCCCCCGCACCCGGAAGGCGCAGACCTCGGGGTTGCAGAGAAACGCGCTGTCGTCATTGAGCAGGGAGCCGTAGCCGCGCACCTCGGCCCGCAGCGCCAGATGTTGCCCCAGGCGCGGCTGCACCCCGAGCGCCAGGGACATGGAGGGGGCCGTCTCGCTGTCATAGGCATCGAAGCGGGTCACCCCGATCCCGGCGCCGAGATAGGGTGCCATCAGGTTGTCCGAGAGGGTCAGTGCCCCGGCGAAGTGCAGGGTATCCACCGTCAGCCTGTCCGGCTGATCCGGGGAGATGGGGGTGGACTGATGGCTGTAGAGCAGCTCCACCATGCCGGGATCATCCACCTCCCGGCTGATGAAGAGGCCCCAGTTGCCCGAGCTCTCCCCTTGCAGTGAGTCGATGCCGGTCGAGTGCGGCGTGGGAGCGGGTTCATCCATGGCCTCGAAGTCGATGGACGAGCTGTAACCCAGGAAAGGGGTCAGCTGCCAGCCCGAGGCGGCGGGCTCGGCCGCCCAGCCCGTCAGCGGCAAGCACAGTCCCAGCATCATCATCGCTCGCGTCACGCTCTTCTCCCGGTTGCATGGATTGCGTCAAAAGCATATCAGAGCCCGTTCCATCCGCCCCTTGACGGGGGCTGTATCGCCCCGTTTTGGCGGCCCGCCCACGTTCCCCGCCTGCTCTTTTCATCAAAGCTTGCGCCGGCTCACATTATTCATCTGGGATTAACCTCTGCCACGTAAGCTGTCGGCGCCACAGAGGTGGCGTTAACAGGACGAGGATCTCAGGAATGGTTGCCGCGCAACTCAACGACCCACAAAGCACGCTCTCCGATACTCTGCGGGCCACCGCCCACGCCATCGAGGAGAGCCACATCAGCCTGCGCCAGATGCTGGCTCTGGTGGGGGAGCAGGGCATGCTGCTGTTTTGCGTGCTGCTCACCGTTCCCTTCCTGCTGCCGGTCTCCATCCCCGGCGTCAGCACGCCGTTTGGGCTCCTGATCCTCTTCATCGGCATCGGCATCACCCTCAACCGGGTGCCCTGGCTGCCCGCCGTCCTGATGGAGCGGCGCTTCGCCGCCGCGCACATCAAACCGGCCCTGCACAAGGGAGCGGATCTGCTGGCCCGCATCGACCGCCTCATCCGGCCGCGCCTGCTGATCCTGACCGGCAGTTACGCCATCAACCGCTGCAACGGCCTGCTGATCATGCTGGCGGCCCTGCTGCTGATGCTGCCGCTCGGCGCCATTCCCTTCACCAACGCCATGCCCGCCTGGGCCATCTTGCTGCTGGCCATCGGCATGTTGCAGCGGGACGGTCTCTTCGTCGCCCTCGGCTACGCCCTGGTGAGCGCCACCCTGGTCTGGTTCAGCGTGCTGGCCATAGGCCTGCTGATGGCGGGCCAGAACATCTCGACGCTGTTTGGCTGAGACGAGCGCAGATGCAGACAAACGAAGGAGGGCGACACAGGGTCGCCCTCCTTCGTTGCAAGCCCGGGGGCTTTTCAGGGATCCCCGTCGTGGGCCACCTGGTTGCGCCCGCCCCGCTTGGCCCGATAGAGCCACTCGTCCGCCCGGGCCAGCACGGCGCTGAGTTCCTCCCCCGGGCGGATCAAGGTGGTGCCCAGACTCACGGTGACGGGGGCCGGATCCGGCGCCATGGCCGCCACAGCGGCGCGGATCCGCTCCGCCACCTTCAGCAATATCCCCTCGTCTATCTGCGGCAGCAGGATCAGAAACTCCTCGCCGCCGCTGCGCACGAACAGATCTTCCCCCCGCAGCTGGGCGGACACGCACTCGCAGACCCGGCACAGCACCCTGTCCCCGGCCTGGTGACCGTAGCGATCGTTGATCTGCTTGAAGTGATCGAGATCCAGCATGATGAGGCCGGTGAGCGGCTGGCCCTGCACCCTCTGGTGGTATTGATCGAAGAAGAAGTGGCGATTGTAGAGGCCGGTCAGCTGATCCGTCTCCCCGAGCCGCTTGAGCCGCCGTTGCAGCTCGTGCTGGCGGGTGATGTTGCGGGTCATCCAGGCCACGGCCCGCTTGCCGTCGTAGAGGGAGGGCAGCGGCGCTATCTTGCCCTCGAAGCGCTGCATCCCCTGGGGCCCCGCCTCGGCATCTATGCCCTCCACCTCGGCGGGGGAGAGATCGTACTCCACCACCTGCACCTGGCCGCCGGCCAGGGCACGCGCCACCTGCTCCATCACCCAGAACGCCTTGTCTGCCGGCAGCACGTCGAACAACCGCTTGCCGATCAGGGGGTTGCCATCCTGATATGACTGCTGCTCCACCCCGCCTATGTACTCGATGTAATGACCATCTTCACTGAGGATGAAGACGGGGTCGGGCAACTGGGTCATCACTTCATAGAGTTGTGCCACTGAGAGAGCCATCTGTGCTCCTTTTAATCTGCGGGGAGGGCCCTGTGCTGTCTGTTATAGACGCCCCGTTCAGTATCGCATACGGCCAGAATACCGTGGCTGCGCCGCAGGTGTGGTAGTGAAGGGCTATTTCCCCGGATCCGCCATCGGTACCCGCAGAGAGGGATATGGCGCCACTCGGCCCATGACAGGTGCTCGCGGCGAGCGCGCTGGCGCCTGGAAACGAAAACGCCATCGAGAGGGGCTCGATGGCGTTTTCGGTGGCCGGGATGAGGGGATCAGCGGCTGGCGGAGCGGCTCCCGCTCCAGAGCAGCTCGCCGCTCTTGAGATCCATCAGGCTCATGGCGAGGCGGTAGCGGCTCCCCTCGGAGAGAAGATCCCCGTAGAGCATGTAACCGGCCCCGGTCTGGCGACCCAGGCGCACCAGGGAGGCGGGGTTCATGCCCCCCTGCTGGTACTCGAGCTGACCCGTGATGGCCGCCACCTGGCCGGGATCCGCGAAGCGAAAGCCGCTGTTTGCCTGAATGCGCTGGCTCATGGCCACCGCCATGGGCTGGGTACTGAAGGGCTCCCCTGTGCCGTTCTGGGGCGCCATCAGCAGCAGCACAGGGCTGCCATCCTGGCTCAGCGCCTGCACCTCGGGGGCCTTCAGAAAGGCATCCGCCATGGCGAGCGCCAAGCCGGTCGGGGCCACGGGTGCGGGCGCAGGCACCGGCTCTGCCTTGTCAGGCTCGGCCACAGGTTTCTCTGGCTGGCTCACCGGCTTGTCCGGCTCGCCGACCGGCGCAGGCGTCCCCCCATAGGGATTGACCGCACAGCCGCCCAGCAAGAGGGCACCCACCATCAACAAGGAACGCAGCTTCATCTTTTCTCTCCACCGGAAGTGCGCAAGGCGCACTTCGTCAATCATCCATTGACGGAGCCCGGCTCCGCCTCCCCTCCATGCTAGAGACAAACCGGCCCCAGGTCGATGCGCATATGGGACGGGGGCGACAAAGGCTGGCGAACCGGGCCGTACAAAAAGGTGGCAAGGGGCCGTCCGGTTCCGTTAGGGTAGCCTGAGCCCAGATCCCAGAGGAGCACCCCATGCACGGACCCGACCCCGCCAATCCCCACCCCATGGAGGGTTTCCCCCAGGTGTGCTTTATCAAGAACACCATCAAGGGGCCCAATATCGAGGTGGGTGACTACAGCTACTACGACGACCCGGAGGATTCCGCAGGCTTTGAGCGCAACGTGCTCTACCACTTCCCCTTCATCGGCGACAAGCTGATCATCGGCAAGTTCTGCGCCATCGCCCGCGGGGTCAAGTTCATCATGAACGGTGCCAACCACCAGAGCTCCGGCTTCTCCACCTACCCCTTCTTTATCTTCGGCAACGGCTGGGAGAGCGCCGCCCCCGCACCGGGCACGTTGCCTTACAAGGGAGATACCCTTATCGGCAACGATGTCTGGATTGGCTATGAGGCCCTGATCATGCCGGGCGTCAGGGTCGGCAACGGCGCCATCATCGCCGCCCGCTCCGTGGTCACCACCGACGTGCCCGACTACGCCATCGTCGGCGGCAACCCCGCCAAGGTGATCCGCTACCGCTTCGACGACGACACCATAGCCCGCCTCAACGCCCTCGCCTGGTGGGGCTGGCCGGTGGAGCGGATCAGCCGGAATTTGAACTTGATCAGCGGCGGGGAGATAGCCGAGCTGGAAGCGGCAACCCGATAGAGACAACCACCATCAAGCAGGAAGCACTATGCAATTGACCACACCCCAACCCCCTCAGGACGATGAGATTGAAGCGCTGCGTATTGGCCTCTCAGGCTACAACCTGGATCACGCCGGCACCCATCTGCGCGAGCGGATCGCCAGCTTTATCAAGGATGAAGAGGGGGCCGTGCTGGGCGGCATTCTGGGAGAGATTAAATGGGGCTGGCTCCATATCGAGGGGCTCTGGATTGACGAAAGCATCCGCAAGGATGGCTGGGGCACCTGCCTGCTCGGCGCCATGGAGCAGTACGCCCAGAGCAAGGGCATCACCAATTACCATCTGGAAACCACCAGCTTCCAGGCCCTTCCCTTCTACCAGAAGCAGGGTTACGAAGTCTTTGGCCAGCTGCCCGATATGCCGCCTGGGCATATCAGTTACTTCCTGAAAAAGCAGGATAAGTGATGCCATTCCAGCGCCTTGCCAACGCCAATCTCGTCATTCGCCCCTTCGAGCCGGGCGATGCCGACGAGTTTGTCCGCGCGGCCCACGAATCCATCGAGACGGTTGGCAGATGGATGAGCTGGTGCACTCCCTCGTTCAATCGAGAGCAGGCGCTGGCGTGGTTTGCCACTTGCTATCAGGATCGCGCGGCGGGGCGCGCCTACGATATGGGCCTCTTCTGCGCCGCCACCGGCCAGCTACTGGGTGGCGCAGGTATCAACCAGCTGGCCGCCCATCATCGCTACGGCAATATCGGTTACTGGGTGCGCCAATCCCACCAAGGCTGCGGCATCACCCGACAGGCGGTCGCCCTGTTACGTGACTTAGTGCAGTAGTCGTAGGGTGCAATGAACGAAGTGAATTGCACCTCTATCCTCACGAAAGCGGTGCAATGCGCTCCGCTTATTGCACCCTACGTTAATTTCATTTATTTGTTTTCGCATGGTGTTTCATATTTTGGCATGGAGGTGTCGCCCCATGATAATGGATACCTGCCCTGTTGAACCCAACGATGGAAGGTGGAATAAGGCCAATCTTTCGGGGCTGTTACCAATCCATGTTTGACGGGGTTGATATGTATGTAATCGAGGTGATTGTTGAAATCTTCCTGATCACGGATCAAATGCTCCCAATAGCGACGCTGCCAAATACCCCGCTCACCACGACGCCAACGAGATTCTGAACGAACCTCTGAATTGGGTATTGCTCGCGAAAACTTGCTCTTGATTCGGCGCCAGCGCAGCGGAAAGTTGGTGTCCCCATCCGGCAATTCCAACAAGGCGTGTAAATGCTCGGGCAAGACAACCCAGCCGTGGATCCGGAATGGATGACTCTCTTGCACCTCCCTGACAACCTTCCTCAACAGATCGATCCGTTCGACCAGTAGATGGTTGTTCTGACGCTCAGCCAGCACGACCGTAAAAAACCAGGTTCCCCCCGGTTGCCATGCCCGTTTGTAATTCGCCATGCCTTGCCCAATCCACAATCAACCATGTCGTTAAATGTGGTTCAAACGAAGCAAAACGTAGGGTGCAATGAACGAAGTGAATTGCACCTCGATCTCCCCACCAAACAAAAGCGGTGCAATGCGCTCCGCTTATTGCACCCTACGATTTCCCTGAGGTTATGGCGGGCACGGTCTTGGTTCCCCCTCCAATCCGCCGAGGGGAAGGGGCAAGGTCAGGAGCGCCATCAGGGATGAGGGCGCAGCCGCAGCCGGCACAGGGATGTGCCGTCTGCGGCGGTCCGTCCGACCTTGCACCTGACCCGAGGGAAACCGCGCAGCGGTCCGATTGGCGGGGGAGAAGACCTTTGGTGACTTTGGGTCTTTCCAAAGTCACTCGCCCCAGCCCGAAGGGCGGGTGAAACCCCTTCGAGGCCGGCGGCCTCGCGTCCTGCATTGCGAAGCCGTGCCACCCCCCATCACGCGGAGCGGACGATTACGCCTGACGGCTAATCGACCCTACGACGGCACTGTATTGCCGCATCAAGACCCCACCCCTGCCCTCCACTTCCCAGGGGAGGGAGCCTACGCATCAAAGCCAGCAAGGCGCGAGACCGAACAGCGCCCAACCGTTATGCCGGGCAGCTGCCAGGCCAAAGGGGGGCCTGGCCGCCCCTATCGGCCCAAAAACGCCTCCCAGTCCTTGAACACCGGCTGCAACCCCGCTTGCCGCACGGCGGCGGCCACCTCACCCAGGGCTCTGTCGTCGTGGATGGCGAACTGCTCCAGCTCCTCCTTGTCCCCTTCCGCATAGCCGCCGGGCTGGGTGCGTGACTCCGCCGACATCTGGGTGATGCCGAGGCGCAGGGCGCCGTTGCGAAACGCCGGGGATTCCCGGGTGGAGAGGGACAGCTCCAGGGTCGGCGAGAAGAGGCGCCAGGCGCAGATAAGCTGCACCAGCTGGCGGTCCGACATGGTCACTTCGGGCTCCAGCCCCCCGGTGCAGGGGCGCAGGCGCGGGAAGGAGAGGGAATAGCGGCTCTGCCAGTGGTGGCGCTCCAGCCAGGCCAGGTGCTCGGCCACGAAGTAGCTGTCGGCGCGCCAGTCCGGCGACAGGCCGATCAGCGCCCCCAGGCCAATCTTGTCGATGCCGGCGCGCCCCAGCCGGTCCGGGGTGGCGAGGCGCCACGCGATATCCTGCTTGTTGCCGCGCAGGTGATGGCGGGCGTAGGCGGGGGCGTGATAGGTCTCCTGGTAGACCATGACGGCATCCAGCCCCAGGGTCTTCAACTCGGCGTATTCGGCTTGCGACAGGGGCTGCACCTCCATCGCCAGGGTGCTGAAGTGGCGGCGGATCCGCGGCAGATGCTCGCGAAAGTAGTCCATGCCCACCTTGGTCTCGTGCTCGCCGGTCACCAGCAGCACGCTGTCGAAACCGCGCGCCTTGAGGGCCAGACACTCGCGCTCTATCTCTTCGCTGTTCAGGGTCTTGCGCTTCAGGCGGTTACTCATGGAGAAGCCGCAGTAGGAGCAGTCGTTGGCGCACAGGTTCGACAGATAGAGGGGCACGTAGAAACCCACGGTATTGCCGAAACGCTGGCGGGTGAGGCACTCCGACAGCTCCGCCATCCGGGGCAGGAAGGGCTCGGCGGCCGGGGAGATCAGCGCCATAAAATCGCTCAGGGTGCGGCGCGGGGCGCTCAGGGCACGCTCCACATCCAGGGCCGTCCTGGCGCGGATCTGCATGCCCACGTCGTCCCAGTCAAGCTCCTGCCAGCGGTCGATAAAGGACGGCTCCTCAGCCCTCACCCCCAACCCCTCTCCCAAAGGGAGAGGGGGGCTATCACTCGGGCGCACTTGGGGTGGTGCGAAAGGCTCGAAGTCACTCATGGTTCCAGCCTCATGACTCATAGCGCCCCCAGGAAATCGGTCAGGGGGCTGGAGGCCTGGGCCTGGCTGCCGCGCGCCCCGAGGCCCGCCTCATAGGCGCTGCGACCGGCCTCGCAGGCCAGCGCGAAGGCGCGGCCCATGGCCACCGGATCCCCGCTCACGGCAATGGCCGTGTTCACCAGCACGGCGTCGGCCCCCAGCTCGAAGGCGGCGGCGGCGTGGCTCGGCGCCCCTATGCCCGCATCCACCACCACGGGGATATTGGCCTGTTCGATGATGATGGAGAGGAACTCCCGGGTCACCAGCCCCTGATTGGAACCGATGGGGGCGCCGAGCGGCATCACGGCGGCGCAGCCCACCTCTTCGAGCCGTTTGCAGAGCACGGGATCGGCGCCGCAATAGGGCAGCACCACGAAACCCTCTTTCACCAGTTGTTCGGCAGCCTTGAGGGTTTCTATGGGGTCGGGCAGCAGGTATTTGGGATCGGGGTGGATCTCGAGCTTGAGCCAGTTCGTCCCCAGCGCCTCCCGGGCCAGGTGGGCGGCAAACACCGCCTCGGCGGCCGTCTTGGCCCCCGAGGTGTTGGGCAGCAGCTTGACCCCGAGTTTGAGCAAAGGGCTCAGGATGTCGTCGTGGCGCTTGCCGGGTTCGAGGCGCTTGATGGCCATGGTGACCAGCTGGGAGCCGCTCGCCGCTATGGCGGCCGCCATCAGGTCGGGGCGGGCAAACTTGCCGGTGCCGGTAAAGAGGCGCGATGAGAAGGTATGGTTCGCTATGGTCAGCATCTCAGCCTCCGGCGATGGCGGTGAAAAGGTGGATCTCGTCCCCGTCATTGAGGCGGGTCTCTGACCAGCGGCTGCGGGGCAGCACGGCGCCGTTGAGGGCCACCGCCACCCCCTGGGGGGCAATCTCCTGCACCGCCAGCAACTCAGTCAGGCGCTGGCCGGTGGGCAGCGTCAGCTCGATATCGTTCAATCGGATCTTCATGGTTAATCCTTCAGGGCCGGGTTGGTGCTGCCGCAGACCGGGCAGTCGGGGTCGGCGGGCAGTTGCAGGCACTGCCACTCATGGGTCAAGGCATCGAAGCGGCGCAGGGTGCCTGCCACCGGGCTGGGGCGCCCGAGCAGCAGCTTGAGCGCTTCCAGCGCCTGCAGGGAACCCATCACCCCCACCAGGGGGCCGGTGACGCCGCTGCTCTGGCAGCTCTCCCTTACTTCGGTATCCGCCGGGTAGAGGCAGGCGTAGCAGGCATGCTCAGGGGCGCTGCGCACCATCAGCTGACCCTGCCAGCCGACGGCGGCCGCCGAGATCCAGGGCTTGCCCTGTTCGACGCAGGCGGCGTTGATGGCGTGGCGGCTGGCGAGGTTGTCGCAGCAGTCGATCACCAGATCCACCTCGGCCACAAACTCCGGCAGGCTGGCCCCATCGAGGCGCTGGTTGATGGCTATCAGCTCCACATAGGGGTTGTGGGCCGCCAACCGCTCCCTGGCCAGCTCCGCCTTGGAGCCGCGCAGCCCCTCCCCGTCGAACAGGATCTGGCGCGGCAGGTTGCTGGAATCCAGGGTGTCGCCATCGGCGAGCCACAGCGTCCCCACCCCGGCCCCGGCCAGATAGAGGGCGAGCGGCGAGCCGAGGCCGCCGAGGCCGACGATCAGCACCGACTTGGCTTTCAGCCTCACCTGCCCCTCTTCCCCTATCTCGGCCAACATCAGCTGCCTGCCGTATCTCAGGTACTCTTCGTCGCTCAGCGACGCCTCGTCAGAGAGCATGTGCCACCTCCTTTGCCGGGATGGCGGAGCACGCCGGATCTCCGGCCCCCACGGCAGCCAGCAGGCGGGCGGTCGCCCCCCGCCAGTCGTCGCTCCCTGTGATGGCCGAGACCAGGGCTATGCTGCCGACCCCGCTCTCCTTGACCACCGCCACGCGATCCTCGCCGATGCCGCCGATGGCGACCGTGGGCCACTGCGCCATCAGGGCTCGGTAGTGGTGCAGCCGCACCAGCCCCTGGGGGCGGGACGGCATCTGCTTGGTATTGGTGGGGAAGATATGGCCGAGCGCGATATAGGAGGGGGCGAGTTCGCGGGCCCGCATCAGCTCGAAGTAGCCGTGGGTGGAGATGCCAAGGCGCAGGCCGGCGGCCTGAATGGCGGCGAGATCCGCCGTTTCCATGTCCTCCTGACCCAGATGCACGCCGTAAGCGCCCGCGGCTATGGCCTGCTGCCAGTAGTCGTTGATAAAGAGCCGGGCCCCGAAGCGGCGCCCCAGGGCCACCGCCTCGGCGATCGCCGGCGCCACCTGGGCGGCGGGCAGCGCCTTGATGCGCAGTTGCAGTGTCCTGACCCCGGCTTCCAGCAGCCGCTCCAGCCACGGCACCGAATCCACTACCGGGTAGAGGCCGAGACAGTGTTCGGTCGGGGCAAAGGGCCCCTCGGGCAGGCGTGCGCTGCTTGTCTCATAAAGTCCGAAGCGGCGATCCAGCGTTGATCCTGCCAGCACGGCCCGGGGGAACTGGCCGAGATCCCCGGGCCAGCCGAGGTGGGCGATGGGGCCTGGGCCCGCTCCCACCCCCTGCGCCCCTGCCAGCCCTTGCTGCAGATAGGCGCGCGCCAGGGTGATGGCATCCTCCACCGGATAATCCAGCGCCACCACAGCCGCGATGGCGCTGGCGTAACAGCAGCCGGTGCCGTGACCGTGGCGGGTATCGAGCCGTGGCGCCGCCAGCCAGAACTCGCGGTGCTCGTCCTGGTAGTAGTCCAGACAGAGATCCCCGCTCCACTCAAGGTGACCGCCCTTCACCAGCACGGCGCGGGCACCGAGTTCACGCAGCCGGGCCGCGCCCGCCCTTACCAGCGCGGGGCTGGTCGCCGGAATGCCGGTCAGGGCTTCCAGCTCGGGGCCGTTGGGGGTGATGAGCGACAAACGGGGCAGCAGGTGCTCGCGCACCGCCGCCAGCATGTTGGGCTCCGCCATGGGGGTGCCTGTGCTGGCGATGGCCACGGGGTCATAGACCACGAAGGGGGCGCTTATCGTATCGAGTCGCCGGGCCAGCACCTCCACATGGAGCCGGGTCGGCAGCAGACCGATCTTGATGGCAGCCGGGGGCAGATCGACGCCGAGGGCGTCGATCTGGGCGCAGAAGGTCTGCATCAGCACAGGATCCACCATCTTCACCGCCACCGAGTTCTGGGCGGTGATGGCGGAGATGACGGAGCAGCCGTGCACCCCGAGGGCGTGCAGGCTGTGCAGATCGGCCTGGATGCCGGCACCGCCCCCGGAATCTGACCCAGCTATGGTCCAGACGATGGGCTTGCTGCTCATGCTTCTTCCTGCTCCTCTTTGAGGGCCGCCGCCTGATGGTAGAGCTCGCCCCCCTTCTCCTTGAAGGTCTCTGCCATGCGGTGCATGCCGCTTTCCACCTCGGCCACCACCCGCTCCTGCTGGCCATTCATGCCCACCAGTTTCACCTCGACCGCCTCGAGTTTGGCGGCGTAGTCGCGCACGTCCTGGGTGATCTTCATGGAGCAGAACTTGGGGCCGCACATGGAGCAGAAGTGGGCCACCTTGCCGGACTCCTGGGGCAGGGTCTCGTCGTGGTAGGCGCGGGCGGTCTCGGGATCCAGCGCCAGGTTGAACTGATCCTCCCAGCGGAACTCGAAGCGCGCCTTGGACATGGCGTTGTCGCGGATCTGGGCGCCCGGGTGCCCCTTGGCGAGATCCGCGGCGTGGGCGGCGATCTTGTAGGTGATGAGGCCCTGCTTGACGTCCTCCTTGTTCGGCAGCCCCAGGTGCTCCTTGGGGGTGACGTAGCAGAGCATGGCGCAGCCGTACCAGCCGATCATGGCGGCGCCTATGCCGGAGGTGAAGTGATCGTAGCCGGGGGCTATGTCGGTGGTGAGCGGGCCCAGGGTGTAGAAGGGCGCCTCGTGGCAGTGCTCCAGCTGCTCCGTCATGTTGCGCTCTATCATGTGCATGGGCACGTGACCCGGCCCCTCTATCATCACCTGGACGTCGTACTCCCAGGCGATTTTGGTGAGCTCCCCCAGGGTGTGCAGCTCGGCGAACTGGGCCTCGTCGTTGGCGTCATAGACGGAGCCCGGGCGCAGACCGTCACCCAGCGACAGGGCCACGTCATAGGCGGCGCAGATCTCGCAGATCTCGCGGAAATGCTGATAGAGGAAGTTCTCCTTGTGGTGGGAGAGGCACCACTTGGCCATGATGCTGCCGCCACGGGAGACGATGCCGGTGAGGCGCTTGGCGGTCATGGGCACGTAACGCAGCAGCACGCCGGCGTGGATGGTGAAGTAGTCCACCCCCTGCTCGGCCTGCTCCAGCAGGGTGTCGCGGAACAGCTCCCAGGTGAGATCCTCGGCGATGCCGTTGGTCTTCTCCAGGGCCTGGTAGATGGGCACTGTGCCGATGGGCACAGGGCTGTTGCGCAGTATCCACTCCCGGGTCTCGTGGATGTAGCGGCCGGTGGAGAGATCCATGACGGTGTCGGCGCCCCAGCGGGTGGACCACACCAGCTTCTCCACCTCCTCCTCGATGCTGGAGGTGACCGCCGAGTTGCCTATGTTGGCGTTGATCTTCACCAGGAAGTTGCGGCCAATGATCATGGGCTCGGCTTCCGGGTGGTTGATGTTGCTGGGGATGATGGCGCGGCCGGCGGCCACCTCGTCGCGCACGAATTCGGGGGTGATGTTTTCCGGCAGGCGGGCACCAAAGCCCTGACCCGGATGCTGGCGCAGCAGCAGCTCGGAGCGCACCCGCTCGCGACCCATGTTCTCGCGAATGGCGATGAACTCCATCTCCGGGGTGACCATCCCCTGACGGGCATAGTGCAGCTGGGTCACCCATTTGCCCGCCTTGGCGCGGCGCGGTTTAGGCAGATGCTCGAATCGCAGGTGATCCAGCCCCTCGTCGGCGAGGCGCTCCTGAGTGAAGGCGGAGCTGAGATCATCCAGGGCTTCGGTGTCGCCACGCTCCAGCACCCAGTTTTCACGCAGGCGCGGCAGACCGCGGCGCACGTCTATCTCGGCACGCTCGTCCCCATAGGCCCCCGAGGTGTCGTAGACGGGCACGGGATCGTTGGGCTCGAACTGGGGGGCTTCCTTGCTGCCGCCGACCAGGGTGTCGGCCAGGACGATCTCCCGCAGCCCCACCCGGATGTCGGGGCGAGAACCCTGGATGAAGATGCGTCTGGAGTTGGGATGGGCCATGCCCTTGAGATTGTCGATAAAGGCCTGGGCACTGGAGCGCTGCTCCCGGCGGCTGGCGGGCACGGACTTGCTGTTTTCAGAAGAGGTAGACATAGCAAAACTCACATTAACTGGTTGAAGTTATGGGTGTTTGCTTGTCTGGAGTTCGAGGAGAAGTGATGAACTTGCAATCTGGGTGCGCTCTCAAGAGGGAGCGAGCGCGGGATGGATCATCCCTGCTCTGCCGTCCCGCCCCCTTGCGGGGACATTCGCCGCCCTGACGGGCAAGCGGCGGGACGACCTCCCTCCTGTGCGCCAGCCCTTGCCTGGGGGCTCCCCTCAAGGCAAGGGGGAAGTGGCTACTCCCCCGGCGCGGCAACTCGCAAGTTACCCTTGTTTCCCTTCGCAGGTCTTAACCTGATCAGGTTCCACGGATCCCGAATTAACGGTCTCAGCTTTGCGTCGTTCGACGGTCAGCACTCCGACAAGATGGCGCCAGTATATACGGCCTATCTTTTAACTCAACCATGATTTTTTCACTACAATGAATCTTGTTCATTAACATAGGGATGATGTTTATTATGAACCACAAAAAGACACTTATTCTTGGCATGTGCTGCTTCGGCTTATATGGATGCGACAGTAGCAATGACAGCAAGACTCTGGCCGAGCAATCTGCTTATGACCCTGCGACACAGGTTATTGAAGATGATCAGCATACGTCAGTGTTTATTTCGGCATTAAATATGAATGGACTGGATACTGGCAAAATAAAAAACATATCCTTCCGTATAAAGACAAAAGATGGCAATTTTGCCAAGCCTGTCTCTGCCACATATGATTGGAGCTATCTGTCCAACAATGGACTATTTGACGCTACAAATAACAGCATCCAAGTTCCAATATTTGGCCTCTACAGCGACTATCTGAATGAACTCACAATAGACATTCAGTATATCGATGACAGCATCTACTCATTTCAGAAGATGGTCCCCGCGGCCACCTATGTTGATAATGCAGGTATTTATGACAACGTTGGCATCAGTATCAAGCCCACCGCCACACCCAGTTACAGTTATTTTTATTTGAAAAGTAGATTGAAAAATCCCATTATCATGGATATTGATGGTGAAGTTAGGTGGGATGCGGAAACCAAGCGAGATTCCATGGCATCGATATTCATGAACAATATTTTTATTACTGGACGTCCAGTGACGGGATCTAGCGGGGCCACCATAGATATAATTTCACTTTATGGAAAAACTGACTCCACTGTCATCAATGACACAAAAATGGGAAATGATGCATATTTTCACCATAATATAGACCCGGGCAAAAAAGGTATATTGATTGAGCTCGATGGCACAACTGATGGTGCGTTAAAAATAGAGTCATTTTTAAGTGAGATAGACGAATCAGGTAATGTGATTAAAGAGTGGGATCTCGGTAAGATATTCTCTGAATATATGGTGCAGGAGGGGGATGATCCCAGCAACTTTGTCAGAAATGGTGTAGACTGGTTCCACATGAACGCAGCCACCTATGATCCAGCCGATGACACCTTGCTGGTCTCCAGCCGTGAAAACTTCGTGGTAAAACTGGATTACAACACAGGGAAGATCATCTGGTTGCTGGGGGACGAGACCAAGCACTGGTACTCCTACCCTTCTCTCCAAAAGTTGGCCTTGTCACTCTCCTCAGGGCAAGTGCCTATAGGGCAGCATGCAGTTTCGATAAACAAATCAGGAAAATTGATGCTGTTCAACAATGGCCGACGAAGCGGTAATAACCCAACTGGCACGCCAACCGGGATAGATCTCGCAACCAGCCAAGCGGCGATATTCGATATCGATAGCCAAAATAAGACCGGGCAAGTGATATGGAGTTTTGATGACGGTATCTATTCGGATATTTGCTCCAGCATCTACGAAGACAAGATATCCTATAAAGGAGATCTCTTGATCAACTATGCGGCCGCAGATAACCGCAGCCGCGTGATCATTCAGGGGATCAACAAGGATAAACAGAAACTGTTCGAGTTTACCTACCCAAGCCCGATCCCCTGCGCCACCTCTTGGAACGCCATCCAGATACCTCTCGAGAACATACACTTCCAATAAGCGACAAAAATAGCGCCACCTTGTGGCGCTATTTCTTCATTCATCCTCCGGGTTGGGGATCAGGATCTCGGTCAGACGGCCCTCATCATCCCGGCTCAGCACCAGTCTGCGACCCGGTTGCAGATCGGCGCGGCTGCCATTCACCCAGCGGGTACCGGCATCAAACACCAGCACCCCCAGCTGCTGCAGCAGCAGGCTCTCTCCTGCGGTGGCGACCAGCCTGTCCTCCGCCCGCAGCCACTGGCTGCTCTGGGCCGGATCCGGCGCCGTGGCGAGCACCCGGATCTGCTCGGCCACGCCGTACCGGCTCTGGATGGCGAGGTGCATGCCGGGCCTGAGATCGTCAAACTGCGCCGCCCCGATCAGGGTGGCGCTGCCGAGCTCGAGCTCGGCCCCCTGGAACTGCAGGCGGATGCCGTCGTTGTGCTCCAGCTCCACCAGCCAGAGTTCGGGCTCGTCGGCAAGGGCGTGAAAGGAGAGCAGCAGGAACAAGGCGGTTCTGGTCATAGCAAGCAGGCCCATGGTCAACCCGGCAAGGAGGTTTAACTATGGGCCTGGACGGGCAATTTTTCCGGTCGGTTGGTGCTGCGGCTCAGTCGTCCTCCCGGCAGCGGCTCAGACGCATGCCGTCGAAGCGGCACTCCAGCTCCAGCCAGCGCCCCTCGAAGGGGGCCAGGCTGTCGTCCGAGGTGACATAACCCCAGATCCGCCCCTGAGCCACAGGCCCTTCCAGCTCCATCTCGTGCTTTTCCTCCAGCGGCTCCACCTCGCGGACCAGCCGCCTGTCCCCCTCGATCACCCCTTCCAGATCGACCCAGGTGCCGCCGAGATCGTCTTCGTCCAGCCCATCCTTGAAGCGGGTCTGATCATCGATCACGAAGGGAATACCGTTGACCATCAACTGGCCCAGTTGCCAGCTGGTGCGGCCGGTCAGCTTGAATTCGGCCGCCTGCACCAGGCCAAAGGGCAATAAAATCAATAGCCAGAGGGCGCAGAGAGACTTCTTCATCGGGGATCCTCGGGGTTACACTGGCACACAGGATGTCTCATCCGGTGTGAAATGGCCGTGAAATCTCGGCCCAAACCAGGAGATCAGAGCATGAAAATACTGGTGGTGGAAGACAGTCCCCAGGTGGCTGAGACCGTCATGGATTATCTGGAGCTGGCCGGGCATAGGGTGGACTGCGCCTATCACGGCCAGGCCGCCCTGCAACTGCTGGCCGAGCAGCGTTTCGACGTCATCATCATGGACGTCATGATGCCGCGCCTCGACGGCCTGCGCACCGTCGAGCGGTTGCGCTCGGACGGCATCGCCACCCCTGTGCTCTTTCTCACCGCCCGCGACAGCCTGGAGGACAAGCTGGCAGGCTTCAAGGCGGGGGGCGACGACTACCTGGTCAAGCCGTTCGCCATGGAGGAGCTGGAGGTGCGGTTGCAGGCCCTAGCCCTGCGCGGCCCCCGCAGCGACATGGGGGCGCTGGCGTTCGGCGAGCTGGAGGTAGATCCCGCCGCGGGCCGAGCCACCCGCGCCGGGGTGGAGCTCAAGCTCGGCAAGATCCCGTTCCAGATCCTCACTCTGTTGGTGAAACGGGCCCCCCAGCTGGTGACGCGCCAGGAGGTACTCGACACCGTCTGGGGCGATGAGGAGCCCGACTCCGATGCCCTGCGCAGCCACATCTATGCGCTGCGCAACGCCCTGGACAAGCCCTTCCCCAGCCCCATGCTGGAGACAGTGCACGGCCAGGGCTACCGGCTGGTCAAACCATGAGCCCCCCTGCCTCCCCAAGCCAGCAAGCCTTGAGCCTGCCGAGCCTGCGCCAGCGCCTGATCCTGGCGCTGGGCGGGGCCGGCTTGCTGCTGCTGCTGATCCTGAGCCTGCTGATGGTGGTGGCCGAGAACAAGATGGAGGAGCTCAGCCTGCGCCACTGGCTGGAGGCCGAGGTCACCCGCTACAACGATGACTGGCTGCGGCTCGGCCAGGCGGCCCCCGCCCCCAGCCCGCGCCAGTTCTCCAGCTACTGGACGGAGGCGGGACGCCTGCCGGCCTGGCTGAAACCCTACCAGACCCCCGGCTTCTTCGAGCACCAGCTGGGGGAGGAGGACAAACACTTCCTGGTGCGCGCCCACCCCTCTGGCCAGGGCCTGCTCTATCTGGTGTTCAACGACGACGCCGACGACTACCTGGATCCTTACGAAGACAGGCTGCACCTGGTCACCCGGCTGATCGGGCTGGCCCTGTTGCTCGGCTGCATAGCGTTCGGCATCTGGCTGGTGCGCCACATCACCCGACCCCTGGACAGGCTGCGTCAGCGCGTCGCCCACCTCACCCCGGATCAGGTCGACTTCGTGCCGGACGCTCCCTGGCAGGAGCTGCGGGAGATCGAGCTGGCGCTGCTGGCGGGCAAGCACGAGGTGGCCGCCGTGTTCGCCCGGGAGCAGGAGTTCAGCCGCTTCGCCAGCCATGAGCTGCGCACCCCCAACATGGTGATCCAGGGCTCGGCCGCCCTGCTCGGCAAGGTGAGCGACCTGCCCGCCCCCGCCGCCCGGGCAGCCAGCCGCATTCGCGCCGCCAGCGACGAGATGGCCCTGCTCACCGAGACCTTCCTGCTGCTGGGGCGCAAGGAAGCGGTCGAGCGCCCCCCGCAATGGGTGGCACCGCTGATCCAGCGGGAGCTGGCGCGCCTCGCCCCCTTGCTGCAGCGCGAGAACCTGGACATCCGCCTCAATCTGGACGAGCAGAGCGAGGTGCAGGCCCCCCTCTCACTGCTCGCCATCGCGCTCGGCAACCTGCTGAAGAATGCCCTGAGCTACGCCGAGGGTCACATCGAGATCGCGCTGCAGGGGCAGGTGCTCACCATCAGCAACCCGACGGCGGCGGCGCCGGATCAGATCCTGGGCTACGGCTGCGGCCTCACCATCATCCAGCGCATCTGCGAGAAGCTGGGCTGGCAGATAGAGACCCGGCTGGAGGATGGGGTCTTCAGCGCCAGGCTGGCGATGATCACCGCCGACCCCGCGAAGGCATAGCCCCCTCATCCCCGGCCCTTCTCCCGCAAGGGGAGAAGGGAGACCCCGGCAAGCCCGCCGCCCACCCGACCAGATAGCAACAAGGCGCCCGAGGACGCCCTGTTTTTACCTGTCTGACTCTCGTCCGGGACTCACTCCGCCGGCTTGTGCTTGCGACTCGCCTTGAGCTCCAGAAAATCGATGATCTTGCCCGCCACATCCTTGCCGGAGGCGGCTTCCACCCCTTGCAGGCCGGGGGAGGAGTTCACCTCCAGCACCAGGGGGCCGCGGGCACTGCGCAGGATGTCCACCCCGGCCACGTCCAGCCCCATGATCTTGGCGGCCTGTACCGCGGTCGCCCGCTCTTCCGGGGTGATCTTGATGGCCGACGCCTCGCCGCCACGGTGCAGGTTGGAGCGAAACTCCCCCGGCTGGGCCTGACGACGCATGGCCGCCACCACCTTGCCACCCACCACCACGCAGCGAATGTCGGCGCCGTTGGCCTCGCGGATATACTCCTGCACCAGGATGTTGTTGTTGGTCTGGATGAAGGCTTCGATCACGCTCTCGGCCGCCTTCTGGGTCTCGCAAAGCACCACGCCTATCCCCTGAGTCCCCTCCAGCAGCTTCACCACCAGGGGCGCACCGCCGACCATGGTGATGAGGTCGGGCACGTCGTGGGTGCTGTGGGCATAGCCGGTGATGGGCAGGCCTATGCCGTGGCGGGAGAGCAGCTGCATGGCGCGCAGCTTGTCCCGGGAGCGGCTGATGGCCACCGAGCTGTTGAGGGCCATGGTATTCATCATCTCGAACTGGCGCAGCACGGCGGTGCCATAGAAGGTGATGCTGGCACCGATGCGCGGGATCACGGCGTCATAGCTCTCCAGTTCCCGTCCTTCGTAGTGGATGGAGGGGCTGTGGGAGGCGATGTTCATGTAGCAGCGCAGGGTGTCGAGCACCTCGACCTGATGCCCGCGCGCCTGCGCCACCTCGACCAGACGGCGGGTGGAGTAGTTGTTGGGCTCGCGGGATAAAATGGCAATATTCATGGAAATGACAGACCTGATAATCGGACTGGAGAGTATAAGGTGCCATGAACGACTGGCAACGCCAATCCTTTCCCCTCACCATTCGGCGTTCTGCAAGAACCGCAGAACCAGATTCAATGCGGACCACGCAACCCCTGCTGCAGGCTCAGCAGCAGCGCCACCTCCTGCAACCGGCGTGCAGTGGTCCCGGCCCAGCCGCCCAGCGGCACGGGGGCCAGCAGAGTTTGGGCTATGCAGTCGCGATAGAGGGGCCCCTCATGTTGCCAGCCCCGCATCCCGTCGGCGTCGTGATGGTGCAGCCACTCCAGATTGCCGCTGCGAAGCAGCTCGATGCGCCGTCCATCCCTGAGATGCAGGCACAGCCCCTTCTTCTCCACCCCGGGACCGGCGTACTTGTCGAGCCAGAGGGTCAGGGGTACCCCGGCCGCCTCGCCGCGCAGACAGGCACGCCCCTCGGCGGTCTCCAGATCCCCGCGCCGGATGGGCTGGCCAAGCCGATCGCAGACCCCGTCCGCGGCCAGATGCAGGCTGTCATCCCCGCCGAGGGCCACCAGCAGCTCGCGGATCATCGCCAGCAGATGGGTGCCGATGTCGAGGATCACCCCGTCGGGGTGACGCAGGACTCGCCGATCCGGCTCGCCGGTGGCGAAGTTGAGGGCATAGGGGTGCCCCTGCTCGTCGAGGCCGCAGGGCTCCAGCAGGAAGCCCTCCAGCGAGGCCACATTGGCCAGGGTGACGGAAGAAATGGGGCCAGTCTGCCCGGCTTGCGGCCGCCAGTCATCCCCCAGCCCGCCACTCAGCAGCCGCTGGACGGCGTTGCGGGCCATCCAGTGATCCAGCGCCAGCACCCGGGCGGCGACCTCGGGATCCGCCAGCAGAGCCTGCAGTCGGGCCTGCTGGGCCAGGGTCGCCACCACAGGCTTCTCCACCAGGATCAAGGGGATGGGGCTTGCCAGCGCCTGCTCCAGCACCGGCAGATGCAGCAATGAGAGGGTGGCGATGACCAGCCTGTCCAGCGGCAAGGCCAGCAGGGCTGCCAGGGTCGGCAGCGAGTCCACTCCCGGCAGGCTGCGGGCGGGGTCGAATCCCCAGATCGCCATCTCTGGCGCCAGGGCCCGCAATGCCGGCAGATAGGCGGTCTCCACCACGGCCCCCAGGCCGACAAATCCAATCTTCATAACGACTTCATCCCCACTGGGCCATAGACCCGTGAATGGGCCAACCGGGTGGCCAGGTCACGCCAGCTGGCACAAGCAAGGTGACACGCCCAGAGCAGGCATCACCTTCATATCAATAAAAAGGGGAAGCAGATTCAATGGAGGGGGCCGGCCCCGTTTTGCTCCAGTCGCCAGCGCAGCAATGCCCGATCAAATTCTACCCTTGTCTGAGTGATATATCGCTCCGACCGTTGCAAAAAGCACACGAGATGATCCCGATGGATCTGCGCCCGCTTCACCACGAACCGTGCCGGCTCGTGGGAGGTGCCGTCCCGCCGCTTGCGTTCACGCCACTCCACCCTGAAGTTCAGCCCGTCACGCAGGGCAACCATTTCCGACGAGTCATAGAAACGATCGCGCTCATGAAAAAAACCGGCCAACGCAGAGGCCGACACGTCCAGCGCCCGGCAGAAGACCTTGAAGTCGATAAACCCCTCGTCATTCGCCTCGGCCAGACAGCGGGCAATCAACACCTCATCCGGCCATATCTCGCCATCTCTTGCCTTGTCCATTTTCCCTCCTAGCCACTTGCACTATGGCATTCCACCTGATCAATGCAGGTTTGGCCCCAGCCAGCGCTCGGCCTCCACCAGCGTCATGCCCTTGCGCTGGGCATAGTCTTCCACCTGATCGGGCTGGATCTGCGCCACCGCGAAGTACTTGCTCTCGGGGTGGGAGAAGTACCAGCCGGACACCGCCGCCCCCGGCCACATGGCGTAGGACTCGGTGAGCTTCATGCCGATGGCCTGCTCCACGTCCAGCAGCTCCCAGATGCTGCCCTTCTCGGTGTGCTCCGGGCAGGCCGGGTAGCCTGGCGCCGGGCGTATGCCGCGATAGTTCTCGCGGATCAGCTCCTCGTTGCTGAGGGCCTCGTCCGGGGCATAGCCCCAGTGCACTTTGCGCACCTGCTCGTGCAGGTACTCGGCGAAGGCCTCGGCGAGACGGTCGCACACCGCCTGGATCAGGATGGCGTTGTAGTCGTCGTGATCCGCCTTGTAGGCTTGCGCTATGGCCTCCTCGCCGATGCCGCCGGTCACCGCGAAGGCGCCGATCCAGTCGGGCTTGCCACTCTCCTTGGGGGCCACATAGTCCGCCAGACAGTAGTTCGGGAAGCCCTGCTTCTCGCTCTGCTGGCGCAAATGGTGCAGCACTTTTTTCACTTCGCTGCGCGACTCGTCGGTATAGACCTCTATGCTGTCCCCCACGGCATTGGCGGGGAACAGGCCTATGATGCCGGCGCAGCGCACGCTCTGATCCTTTTCCAGCCGATCCAGCATGGCGTTGGCATCGGCAAACAGCTTGGTCGCCTCTTCGCCGATGATCTCGTCTTCCAGGATGCGCGGATACTTGCCCGCCAGCTCCCAGCTCAGGAAGAAGGGCGTCCAGTCGATGTAGGGGCGCAGCACAGAGACGGGCACGTTCTCGAAGGTCTGCACACCGGGCTCGCGGGGCGCTGGGGGCTCATAGCCGACCCAGTCCAGCTGATGGCGGTTGGCGCGGGCGTGGGCCAGGGAGACCGGCTTGGAGCGTGGCTGCTTGCGGGCATGCTGATCCCGCGCTATCTCGTACTCCTTGTCGATGCGGGCGACGAAGGCGGGCTTGAGCTCGGGGTTCAGCAGGCTCTGGGCCACCCCGACGGCGCGGGAGGCGTTCGACACATAGACCACGGGTTCGGAGTAGTTCTGCTCTATCTTCACCGCAGTGTGGGCCTTGGAGGTGGTGGCACCGCCGATCAAGAGCGGCAGCTTGAAACCCTGGCGTTCCATCTCTTTCGCCACGTGCACCATCTCGTCCAGGGAGGGGGTGATGAGACCGGACAGGCCTATGATGTCCGCTCCCACTTCCCGCGCCGTCTTGAGAATGGTCTCGCAGGAGACCATGACCCCGAGATCGACGATCTCGTAGTTGTTGCACTGCAGCACCACCCCGACGATGTTCTTGCCGATGTCGTGCACGTCCCCCTTGACGGTGGCCATCACGATTTTGCCGTTGCTGGAGCCGCCCGACTTCTCCGCCTCTATGTAGGGCTGCAGGTAGGCGACCGCCCGCTTCATCACTCGCGCCGACTTCACCACCTGGGGCAGGAACATCTTGCCGGCGCCGAACAGGTCACCCACCACGTTCATGCCGTCCATCAGCGGCCCCTCGATCACGTGCAGCGGCTTCTCGGCCCCGGCCCGCGCCTCCTCGGTGTCCTCTTCGATGAAGTCGGTGATGCCCTTGACAAGGGCATGCTCCAGCCGCTTGCCCACCGGCCAGCTGCGCCACTCCTGATCCCGGGGATCCTCGGCCTGGGCGCCGGCGCCGCGATACTTCTCGGCGATGGCGAGCAGATCCTCGGTGGCACTGTCATTGAGGTTCAACACCACGGCCTCGACCTTCGCCTTCAGTTCCGCCGGAATGTCTTCGTAGATGGCGAGCTGACCGGCGTTGACTATCCCCATGTCCATGCCGTTCTGGATGGCGTGGTAGAGGAAGACGGCGTGAATGGCTTCCCGCACCGGCTCGTTGCCACGGAAGGAGAAGGAGACGTTGGAGACGCCGCCGGAGATCATGGCGTGGGGCAGATGGGTCTTGATGTCCTTCACCGCCTCGATGAAGTCCACCGCGTAGTTGTTGTGCTCGTCGATGCCGGTCGCCACCGCGAAGATGTTGGGGTCGAAGATGATGTCTTCCGGCGGGAAGCCGACCCGATCCACCAGGATCTGGTAGGCACGCTGGCAGATCTCGAACTTGCGGGCACGGGTATCGGCCTGGCCCACCTCGTCGAACGCCATCACTATGACGGCGGCGCCGTAGCGGCGCAGCAGCTTGGCCTGCTCGATGAACTTGGCCTCCCCCTCCTTCATGGAGATGGAGTTGACCACAGGCTTGCCCTGCACGCACTTGAGGCCGGCCTCCAGCACCTCCCACTTGGAGGAGTCGATCATCACGGGCACCCGGGCGATGTCCGGCTCGCCGGCGATGAGGTTGAGGAAGCGCACCATGGCCGCCTCGGCATCCAGCATCCCCTCGTCCATGTTGATGTCGATGATCTGGGCGCCGCTCTCCACCTGCTGCTTGGCCACATCCAGGGCCTCGTCGTAGAGCCCCTCCTTGATCAGGCGCTTGAACTTGGCCGAGCCGGTGACGTTGGTGCGCTCCCCCACGTTCACGAACATGGACTCGGGGGTGATGATGAGGGGCTCGAGGCCGGACAGCCGGCAGGCCACCGGCAACTCGGGCAGGGCGCGGGGCTTGATGCCCGCCACGGCGTCCGCCATGGCGCGAATATGGGTCGGGGTGGTGCCGCAGCAGCCCCCCACCAGGTTGAGAAAGCCGCTTTGGGCCCACTCGCGGATATGCTCCGCCATCTCGCCCGCGTCGAGATCGTACTCGCCGAACGCATTGGGCAGACCGGCGTTGGGGTGGGCGCTGACGCAGGATTCGCTGATGCGGGACAACTCCTCCACGTACTGGCGCAGCTCGTCCGGGCCCAGCGCACAGTTGAGGCCGAACGACACGGGTTTGACATGGCGAAGCGAATGGTAGAAGGCTTCCGTGGTCTGGCCCGAGAGGGTGCGGCCTGAGGCATCCGTGATGGTGCCGGAGATCATCACCGGCAGGCTGTAGCCCAGCTCATCGAACACCAGATCCACCGCGAAGGCGGCCGCCTTGGCGTTCAGGGTGTCGAAGATGGTCTCGATGAGGATGAGGTCGGCGCCCCCCTCGATGAGGGCGTGGGTCGATTCGGTGTAGGCGGCCACCAGCTGGTCATAGGTGACGTTGCGCTTGCCGGGGTCGTTCACGTCCGGCGAGATGGAAGCGGTGCGGTTGGTGGGGCCCAGGACCCCTGCCACAAAGCGCGGCTTGTGGGGCTCTTTCGCCGTCCACTCGTCCGCCACGGCACGGGCCAGACGGGCCGCCTCCCGGTTGATCTCGGCCGAGAAGGCTTCCATCTCGTAATCGGCCATGGCGATGCGAGTGGCGTTGAAGGTGTTGGTCTCGAGGATATCGGCCCCGGCGGCACAGTATTGATCGTGGATCTCGCGGATCACCGCCGGCCGGGTCAGCACCAGCAGATCGTTGTTGCCCTTGATGTCGGTATGCCAGTCGGCGAAGCGCTCGCCGCGGTAATCCGCTTCACCGAGCCTGTACCCCTGGATCATGGTGCCCATGGCACCGTCGATGATCAGGATCCGCTCCTTGAGACAGGCTTCCAGTTTCTTTGTTATGTCCGACTTCTTGCTCGACTCTATGCTCGACACCGCTTCTACCCCTTACATCCATGCAACTGCGTGAGCTCCATCCTAGCAGCAAAAAAATCAAATGGAAATCTAGCCGTCTATCTGTCCGAAATCTCGAGCATATACTCACAAATGGGTAATGAGTAAGATGTGGCCCGAGAGTACCCTATGCCCGTCCTCAACGGGGATACGTGCTTGCTGTTTACTAAAGAGAAAAATAACTATGAGCGTCTACTACACACTCTGTTTCTTGGCAGCGTTGGCGATCTTCATCGCCTTTGCCAACCAGTATGTCGTGAAGATCCAGACCACCATCGCCATCACCGCAGGATCCATGCTGATCTCCGCCCTGATGGTGCTGTTTGGTAAGTTGGGTTGGTTCAATCTGGAACCTCTGGCCGTCGAGACCATGGAAAGCATCGACTTCCAGAACTTCCTGCTGAAGGGGATCCTCGGATTCCTGCTGTTTGCCGGCGGTCTCGGCATCAATCTGAAGGCATTGCGCAGCCAGAAGTGGGAGATCACCATTCTCTCCATCGCGGCGACCCTGCTCTCCACCTTCCTCATCGGCTACGGCTTCTGGTTCATCGCCAGGCTGCTGGGCTGGGAACTGCCACTGGTCTACTGCATGCTGTTCGGTGCCCTGATCTCCCCCACCGACCCCATTGCCGTGCTCGCCATCGTCAAGAAGATGAAGGCGCCGCCCCAGATCGCCATCCAGATCGAGGGGGAGTCCCTGTTCAACGATGGTGTCGGCCTGGTGATCTTCGCCACCGTGTTTGCCGTGGCCTTTGGCGGCGTCGAGCCCACCTTCGGCAGCGTGGCCGGCCTGTTCCTGCATGAGGCCCTGGGCGGCATCCTGTTCGGCGCCGTGCTGGGCCTCATTGCCCACGTGATGATCAGCGCCACAGACGACGGCTCCCTGGAGCTGCTGCTGACCCTGTGCATCCCGACCGCGGGCTTCGCCTTTGCCAACATGATCGGCGTCTCCGGCGCCCTGGCCATGGTGGTCACCGGCATCATGATAGGCAACTGGACCCGCCACTCCGGCTTCTCCGAGCAGAGCCGCCACCACCTGGATCACTTCTGGGAGTTGATGGATCAGTTCCTCAACGCCCTGCTGTTCCTGTTGATCGGCCTGGCTCTGGTGCTGCTGGATCTCGCCTGGCAAGACTGGATCCTGCTGGTCATCGCGGTGCCGCTCTGCCTCGCCGCCCGCTTCATCAGCGTCTCCCTGCCCTATGTGGCCTTCCGCAAGTTCCGCAGCTACAACCGCTTCTCGGTGCGCATCCTCACCTGGGGCGGCCTGCGCGGCGGTCTGGCCATGGCCATGGCACTGGCGCTGCCCTCGGGGGTCATGGTGCTGCCGGAGCACGGCGTCGATCTGCGGGAGGTGATCCTGGTGATGACCTACTCGGTGGTGATGTTCTCCATCGTGGTGCAAGGCATGACCATCACCCCCATGATCACCGCCGCCAAGAAGGCCAGCGGCGACTACTGAGTCAGTCGCAGGCCGTGACTGGCAAAGGCAGAAGGGCTCCCTCGGGAGCCCTTCTCGTTGGCGGCGCGACAGTGAAAAATACGCCACCGTAGCAACATCGCACAATTAGTGTTTGCTTTTTATTCATTTCGAGGAGAGAATGCGCGCCGGCTAGTTAATCAGCCCTGTTTATGTTCGCAATGCTTCAACGTTAGATGAATCCTGCCAGTACCCACATAACCTTCCTCTGATTTACTCGCCTTGAGAACCGTCAGGCTGTCTGCCTGCGTTGCCCGGCTCTCACGGTGCAGACCCGATCTGCCCACCCAATTTGAACTATGCATCCGCATATTCCTTGATAGTGCAGACGCCCTTATGGGGCTGGGTATTCCTGCGCGGATCTGACCGCGCCCATTGACCTACATTTGCAAATACAAGGAGCAATTATTTAATTTATATAGAGAAATACCATGATGAAAACCGTACAGACACACAAACCCCTGCGTCGCAGCAAACCCATCAACCTGCCCGTGCAAGAGCATGACTATGATGCGTTTCTGATCCAGTTCAGCACCCGCTCCAGCGGTGGCTTCGCCATCTCCTGTGATGGCATCCCTGGCGAGTTCTCCATCGAAGAGCTCAACTGATCCTGCCCACCGGCAGCAACAGATGCAGACAGGCCGCAGCTCACGGCGGCCCCCTTGTCTCCCTCGCCTTCAGCCTTGTGATCCCCGCTTCTGATTGACGGCCCCGCCATCCCTCAGACAGTGCAGGCCTGGGTATCGGCCGCTTCCAGCAACAGACACTCGTCGGCATCCTCGCTCAGCCTGACCAGACGGCTGCGCACCAGACCCAGCTTGCCCAGCAGCGCCACGGATCGCTCGTTGCCCGGAGTGACGATGGCGATGACCCGCTCGATGCCGAGCCGCTCCCGCCCATCCTTGAGCGCCGCCCGCGCCGCCTCTATGCCGTAACCCTGACCGCGAAAGGCGGGCAGGAAGGCGTAGCCTATGTCTTCGCACGGCAGGGTGTCGCGCTTGATGAGCCCGCAGATGCCGATCCTGGCCTCGTCTTCCCGTCGCATCACCAGATAGAGACCGTGCCCGTGTTGGGCATAGCTGACCGCCGGCCCCTGCTGGATGTAGTTTTCGGCGTCGTCCAGGGTACGGATCCCGCGATCGCCGATGTAGCGATGGAAATCGGGGTCGTTGAGCAGTTCGAGAATGAAGGGGGCGTCGGTCAGGTTGAGCTCGCGCAGGGCGAGACGCTCGGAGAGGATCATGGCAAGGGCTCGTGTGATGGGAACAACAGCCATCAAGACTGCCCCCACAGCCGGCGCTTGGCAAGATCCCCGGCCAAAAGGAGGCCGTCATGGAGCGCAACCGGCCGACCGCAGCCCCCGGCAGCCGACATTTAGTCCCTGCCACATGAGTCGCGCAGCGGTTCCGGCTATACTGCCCGCCCTATCCCACAGAACAACAAGCAGGACACCCCCCATGACGGACACCACCGAATTTTTTGACGAACAGACGCTGCTGGAGATGGTTGAAAACCAGCTCGCCGACGGCCATCCCCTGCAGGTAAAAGCCACCCTGATGCGGCTGGTGATGAAGGGCACCCCGCGGGAAGAGGCGCTGCAATACATCGCCTGCGCCCTGGGTGCCGAGCTGATGGCCATGGAGGCGGATCAGGGCCCCTTCAACCTGAGCCGCTACGCCGAGTTTCTCGACAGCCTGCCCGAGATGCCCTGGGCCGAGTGAGATCCCCGCGTTAGGCAAGGCGAACGACCAGCCATTATCATTACTGCCACCACCAATGACGGGAGTAGGCAGATATGCGCTGGCAAGATCGCCGTGAGAGCAGCAACGTGGAAGACAGGCGCCAGGAAGGCGGTGGCAGCGGGGGCGGCGGCCTGCCCCTCGGTGGCAAGGGGCGCCTGATCCTGATCGTGGTGGTGATGATCGCCGGTTACTACGGCGTGGATCTCAGCCCATTGCTCGACGAACCGGCCCGGCAGAGCCAGGCGCCGCGCCAGAATGTGTCCCAGCCGGCCAGCGATCCCCTGGCCAGATTCACCTCTGTGATGCTCGCCTCCACCGAAGACACCTGGGGCGAGATCTTCTCCCGAAGCGGCAGCCAGTACCGGCCCCCCAGGCTGGTGCTCTATCGCGGCGCCACCCAGACCGGCTGCGGCCAGGGCCAGTCCGTCATGGGCCCCTTCTACTGCCCCGCAGACAGCACAGTCTACATCGATCTCTCCTTCTATCAGGACATGCGCGACAAGCTGGGGGCCGATGGCGACTTCGCCCAGGGCTATGTGGTCGCCCACGAGGTGGGTCACCACGTGCAGCACCTGCTCGGCATCTCGACCAAGGTGCGCCAGCAACAGCAAGGGCTGAGCCAGGCCGCCCAGAACAAGCTGTCGGTCAAACTGGAGCTGCAGGCCGACTGCTTCGCCGGGGTCTGGGGTCACCATATGGAGCGGGAGCAGGTGCTGGAGCACGGCGATCTGGAGGAGGCCCTCAACGCCGCCCAGGCCATAGGTGACGACCGCCTGCAGCAGCGGGGTCAGGGCCGGGTGGTGCCCGACAGCTTCACCCACGGCAGCTCGGCCCAGCGCCTCGCCTGGTTCAAGCGCGGCTTTGACAGCGGCAAGCCCGCCAGCTGCGACACCTTCGCCGCCCGCTGAGCCGGGCCAGACGACAAGGCCGGATCCCCAGGGATCCGGCCTTGTCGCATTCAGCAGATGGGAGATGGACCTGCCGCTCTGCCGAGGCGCCAGCCCTCAGGGGGTCTCATCCGGCAGCAGGTCGGTAAAGACGAAGCCGTCCCGCACCACTGTCTCCCCCACCCGGATCGCCAGGGGCCGCAGGAACATGGGGCCATCAAAGGCCAGGGTGTGGAACTCGCCGTTCTCGCCGCACGGATCCACCCCGGCGGGCAGCGCCGCCAGCAGCGCCTCGTCGAACTCGTGCCCCCCCAGGCTCATATCCAGTTTTTTCGGATCGAGCGTGCTGATCCTGGCCTTGAGTCCCGCCGCCATAATCTCCTGCGCCAGCTCGTCGGTCTTGCTGCCCCAGAGCGGGAACAGCGGCGCTATGCCCGTGCCCGCCAGCTGTTTCTCTCTATAGGCGCGCACATCCTCGAGGAAGAGATCCCCGAAGGCCATGTGGCGGATCCCCATGGCCAGCACCTCGGCGATGAAGCCGGTCATGATCCGGCCATAGTCCTCGTTGCTGCAGGGCCAGGGCAGATCGATGCAGTGCAGTGGCAGCCCCACGCACGCGGCCTGCTCCATCAGCAACTGCTTGCGCACCCCGTGCATGGCCACCCGCTCGAACGCCTGATTCAGGGTGGTGAAGAGCCCCACCACCTCGATCGCCGGATCCTGGCGCAAGCGATGCAGGGCCCAGGCGCTGTCTTTTCCGCTGCTCCAGGAGAGCAGTACCTTTTTCGTCGTCATGACCTCTCCAATCCCTTGCCGCAAGGTGCTGCAAGACAGTGTTGCGAATTGTGCGATTTACTTCCTGGGATACAAAAGCATACCCTCGTGGGTGAGCGTATCCCCGCAGAGCATGGGGGAGAATAACTAAAAAAACGATGGGAAACATAAGGATATGACTACAGTCAGCACACATCATGACCACAATCGCCCCCTCAACCGACAGGATTACAAGACCTTGAGCCTGGCGGCGCTGGGCGGCGCCCTCGAATTCTACGACTTCATCATCTTCGTCTTCTTCGCCGTGGTGATAGGCGAGCTCTTCTTCCCGGCCGACATTCCCGAGTGGCTGCGCCAGTTCCAGACCTTCGGCATCTTCGCCGCCGGTTACCTGGCCCGCCCGCTGGGGGGCATCATCATGGCCCACTTCGGCGATCTCATCGGTCGCAAGCGGATGTTCACCCTCAGCATCATCCTGATGGCGCTGCCGACCCTGCTGATCGGCCTGCTGCCCACCTATGCCACCCTCGGCATTGCCGCCCCGCTGTTGCTGCTGCTGCTGCGGATCCTGCAAGGGGCCGCCATCGGGGGCGAAGTCCCGGGAGCCTGGGTCTTCGTGGCCGAACACGTGCCCGCCCGCCGGGTCGGCGTCGCCTGCGGCACCCTCACGGCCGGGCTGACCGCCGGCATACTGCTCGGCTCCCTGGTGGCCACCGCCATCAACCGCGGCATGAGCCCAGTGGAGGTGAGCGAGTGGGGCTGGCGTCTGGCCTTCGTGCTCGGCGGTGTATTCGGCATAGTCGCCATGTACCTGCGCCGCTGGCTGCACGAGACCCCGGTCTTCGCCGAGATGCAGGCCAACAAGGCCCTGGCCGAGGAGCTGCCCCTCAAGACGGTGCTCCGTGAACACAAGGGCAGCGTCATCGTCTCCATGCTGCTGACCTGGCTGCTCTCCGCCGGCATCGTCGTGGTGATCCTGATGACCCCGACCTATCTGCAGAAGGTCCACGGCATCAGCCCCGCCGATGCCCTGACCGCCAACTCCCTGGCCATAGTGGCCCTCACCCTGGGCTGCATCTTCTACGGCCGCCTGATAGACAGCCTCGGCAGCGGCCCCACCTTCGTCCTGGGCTCATTGCTGCTGGCCGGTGCCACCTACGCCTTCTACCACGGCCTGGCGGCGGGCATGGAGCAGCTGGTGCCGCTCTACATGCTGGCGGGCTTTGCGGTGGGGATAGTCGGCGCCGTGCCCTATGTCATGGTCAACGCCTTCCCGCCCGTGGTGCGCTTCTCCGGGCTGTCGTTCTCCTACAACGTGGCCTACGCCATCTTCGGCGGGCTCACCCCCATGCTGGTCACCCTCTGGATGAAGAACGACGTGCTGGCTCCTTCCCACTACGTGGTCAGCCTGGCCGGTCTCGGCCTTGTGCTGGGTCTCTGGCTCTGGCTGCAACAGCGCACTCGGCGTCAGGTCACGCCACAAACCGCCTGACAACTGCGGGCCCCGGACTGTCGGGGCCCCTTCGTTCCGGCTATATTCAGCCTGGCTGCCGTAGAGTAGCCCCCCCTTAGGCCAGACCCCCGTCTGGCCCTGTTGTTTTCCAACCACCCCGAGGTGCAAGATGTTTTTCCAGGTCGTATTCATCGCCTTGCTCGCGCTGCTGCCCATGGTCAATCCCCCCACCACGGCGACCCTGCTGCTGGGATTGAGCAAGGGCATGTCCCGTGAGCACGTACGCCGCCAGATCAACCTGGCCGCCATCTATCTGTTCGCCACCCTCTGCGTCAGCTTCTTCATCGGCTCCTCCATCCTGGATCTGTTCGGGATCTCCATTCCCGGCCTGCGGCTGGCCGGTGGCCTCATCATCGCCTTCATCGGTTTTCGCATGCTGTTCCCCGCCCCCAGCCAGGCCGCCGGGGTCGACATCAACCAGAGCATCGCCTTCGTGCCGCTCACCATGCCCAGCATGTGCGGGCCGGGCACCATGGCCCTGGTGATCAGCGGCGCCGCCCAGATTGCCGAGCTGCCCGACGAGTACAACCGTTTCGTCATCTATGCCGCCATGGTGACCGCCTTCGCCCTGATGAGCCTGCTCAGCTGGGGGGTGCTCAAGCTGGCGGATCCGGTCTGCAAGATCCTCGGTGCCACCGGCATAGACGCCATGACCCGGATCATGGGCTTCCTGCTGGTGTGCATGGGCATGCAGTTCTGCATCAACGGCATCAAGGAGGTGGCGCAGGATCCCGTGTTCCACGGTGCGCCCGCGGTGCAGACGGCCCCGGCGCAGTCACACGCCGCCCTCGAACACCTGCCCGCCGCGCGCCAGCCCTGACTGAAAACGCTGTCATCTCGCTCGGGAATCGTCGCCGAACTTGCGCCTGATCATGTTGCCTGCCCACGGACGGTGTAGTGTGTTTTTTATACAGGCAAGGTTCAGAGGGTCGCTGCTAACGTGACCCGCGCAGACCCAATCACTTGAGGAGACATGCAAATGGAAAAGATGCTGACCGAGATTGGAAGCTACAGCCTGTTCCACGAATATCTGAACGTGGTCGGGGCCGTCAGCCCCGCCCTGACCCGGATCAAGAGCGGGTGGGAATACAAGCGAAGCGATCGGCTGGTCGCCCAGATCAGGATAGATCCACAAGGTCACGCGCGATTCTATATCGACGCCCGTGCCATATCGGCCAACTGAGCCCATCAACCCCCTTCACCCGCCCCGGTCCACTGACCGGGGTTTTTATTGGTGCGCCCCGACAAAAACAAAACCCCGGCTGCGGGCCGGGGTTTGCTTGGGTCTGGTGATGCCGCTGCGCGGCCAAGGCAACCTAGGAGGTGCCACCCACGGTGAGCTGATCCAGCTTGAGAGTGGGCTGACCGACGCCGACCGGCACGCTCTGCCCCTCCTTGCCACAGACCCCGACCCCGCGATCCAGCGCGAGATCGCTGCCCACCATGGAGACCTGACTCATGGCCTCGGGGCCGTTGCCGATGAGCGTGGCACCCTTGATGGGGGCGGTGATCCTGCCATCCTCGATGAGGTAGGCCTCGGAGGCGGAGAAGACGAACTTGCCGGAGGTGATATCCACCTGGCCGCCACCGAAGTTGGGGGCATAGATCCCCTTCTTCACCGAGGCGATGATCTCCGCCGGATCGTGCTGACCCGCCAGCATGTAGGTGTTGGTCATGCGCGGCATCGGCAGGGCGGCGTAGGATTCGCGGCGACCGTTGCCGGTGAGTGGCACCCCCATCAGGCGGGCGTTCTGCTTGTCCTGCAGGTAGCCCTTGAGGATGCCGTTCTCGATCAGCACGTTGTACCCCCCCGGCGTCCCCTCGTCGTCGATGGAGACGGAGCCGCGCCGACCCACCAGGGTGCCGTCATCGACTATGGTGCAGTGCTTGGAGGCGACCTGCTCGCCGATGCGACCGGCGAAGGCAGACGATCCCTTGCGGTTGAAGTCCCCCTCCAGCCCATGGCCCACCGCCTCGTGCAGCAGCACGCCGGGCCAGCCTGCCCCCAGCACCACCGGCATGGTCCCGGCCGGCGCGTCTATGGCCTCCAGGTTCACCAGGGCCTGGCGCACCGCCTCGCGCACATAGCCAAACGCCCGGCTCTCCAGCCCGTCCAGCTCCAGGAAGTAATCGTAACCGAAGCGGCCACCGCCGCCGGCACTGCCGCGCTCCCGGCGATCCCCCTTCTCGGCGATGACGGTCACCGAGAGGCGCACCAGGGGGCGCACGTCGGCGGCCAGGGTGCCATCGGTGGCGGCCACCAGGATCTCTTCATAGACGCCGCTGATGGAGGCCATCACCTGATTGATGGCGGGATCCAGGCTTCTGGCGAACTTGTCCATCTGCTCGAGCAGGGCGATCTTCTGCTGCTTGTCGAGGGTCTGCAGCGGATCCATGGCGGGATAGAGCAGGTTCGCTTCGGTGCGAGCCCAGGCCTTCACCTTGCCCTGGGCACCGGCGGCGGCGATGCCGCGGGCCGCGGTCACCGACTGTTGCAGCGCCAGCAGGCTCAGCTCGTCCGAGTAGGCGAAGCCGGTCTTCTCGCCGCTGACGGCGCGCACCCCCACCCCCTGATCGATGTTGTAGCTGCCATCCTTGACGATGCCGTCCTCCAGCATCCAGGACTCGTGCCAGCTGCGCTGGAAATAGAGGTCGCCGAACTCCACCTGATGGCTCATCAGGCTGCCGAGCAGCTGCTGCAGCCGCCCCTCGTCGAGATCGTTCGGGGCCAACAGGGAGGCACTAACCTGGCTCAATAGACTCAATCTTTCTCTCCACTCTCGATGCGAGATGTCGTAACGGTTAATTCATCCGGTGTGGCCCGGTGACAAGTTCGTATTCGTAGGGTGCAATGAACGAAGTGAATTGCATCGCCAACCCAAAGACAGACACAGGTGCAATGCGCTTCGCTTGTTGCACCCTACGTCAATCAAGCAAACGGGCGTGCGCCATAACGGGCAAACGGCTGCGTTTTAGTTCTTCGCCACACCATCAGAGCAAACGGGCGTGCGCCATAACGGGCAAACGGCTGCGTTTTAGTTCTTCGCCACACCATCACAACAAACGGGCATGGGTCAGCACTGGCATGGTGCGTTTCAATTCGTCGACCAGCCCGGGCTCCATCTTCACCAGCACGGTGGCAGGGCCCGAATCCTGGCAGGCCAGCACCCGGCCCCAGGGATCGATCACCATGCTGTGGCCCCAGGTCTGGCGCCCCGTCTCGTGGGTGCCCCCCTGATTGGCGGCCACCACATAGCACTGGTTCTCGATGGCACGGGCCCGCAGCAGCGGCTCCCAGTGCGCCTCTCCGGTCACGGCGGTGAAGGCGGCAGGCACCAGCAGCACCCGGGCGCCGGCCCGGGCCAGCCGGCGATAGAGCTCGGGGAAGCGCAAATCATAACAGATAGAGAGGCCGAGGGGACCAAAGGGAGAGTCCACCAGCACGCACTCCTGGCCCGGGCTGAAGGTCTCGGACTCCCGGTAGCGGCCGTGGTTGTCCGCCACGTCCACGTCGAACAGGTGGATCTTGTGGTAGTGGCCCTTGAGCTCGCCGCCGGGATCGAACACCAGGGAGCTGGTGTGGATATGGTCGGAACCGGCGATGGTGGTGGGCATGGCCCCGGCCACCAGCCAGATCCCGTACTCCCGCGCCCAGGCGGCCAGCTGGGTCTGGATGGGCCCCTCACCCAGGGCCTCTGCCCCGTCCAGATAGCCCTGGCGCTCGCCGAACAGGGCGAAGTTTTCCGGCAGCAGCACCAGCAAGGGGCGCTCCCTGGGCAGCGCCGCCAGCTCGGCGGCAATCTGTGCCCGGTTATCCTGCCAGTGACGGCCCGAGATCAACTGTATTGCAGCTAACCACATGGTTCTCTCCTTGTCCGCGTTACTCGCGGTCCACAATATTCGGGTCTTTATCCATCTCTGCCAACAGTTTACGCAGATGATGCCTGACTAATCCCCGTTGTCCCCGCTCCGCCCATTTGAGGCAATCGAACAACTCCCATACCAGACCATTACCGTCCCCCATATAGGCAGGGAAATCCCAATGGCTGGGAGCGGGCCCCGCGACCTCCAGCGCCGATAGAGAATGGGTTTTATCAAAAAGAGGCAAGTAAGGCTTGGCAAGCGGGAAACCGGCATCGCGATCAAGGATATGGATCTCGATGCTGGACATATCCAGAAAGATATAGCGCCAGTAGGAACAGACATTTTCATGTCTTCCTTGCCAACAGTGGAACACAGCACGTTCACCCACGATGGAACGTACCAGCTCTTCCCCATGCTGATGAAAGCCCGGCTCGGCCAGCAACAAGACATCGACATCAGAGACCCGGTCCGCCTTTCCTTTGGCAAGCGAACCAACCACCACCCCGGCACCAATGGCGGGATGGGCTTTGCCATATTCCACCACGGCTCGCAACAACGCGAATTGCTGCGGTGGAATCTTGCCCCAGCGCTCATCCTCCATCATGACAGCGCCCCAACAACAGCCGCATCGCCGGCCTGCAGGGTGTAATCCAGCACTATGATACGTTCCAGAACCGGGCGGAAGATGGCCTTGAGAGCATCGTGATCCGGGTGGGGAAGATAGCGCTGGCGGGCTGCCTCGTCGGCAAAGGTCATCAGCACGCTGTGGGTGAAGTCCTCGGCCCGTCCCTCCGGGCTGTCATCCCGCCCCCACTCCACCGCCAGCACGCCGCTGACCTGATGGGGGATAGCGAGGAAGGCGGCGCGCACCGCGTCTATCTGTTCGGGCAGAGTGTCCGGCTTGAAGGCGATCAGCAGGATATGTCGGATCATGGCTCACTCCTTGTGATGGTGCCGGGCCACTCGTTCAGCGCCGGGCAGGTTCGCCGGGCTTGGGGGTCAGCAGGAAGGGGGTGACCTCCTCGGCGGGCAGGTTCGGCGCCACCGCATCCACCGCCTGCTTCTGCTGCTGGTTGAGCTTGATGCGGGCGCGATCCCGGCCGGCCTCGATCAACTTGGGATCATCCAGCGGGCCCGAGACCCGGAAGTCGATGCGGGTCACCACATCCACCACGGGCTCCAGCAGCTTGGAGAGGGCCAGCACATAGAGCCCGGTGATCGGGGTCAGGGAGAAGGCCGCCACCACCGGCAGGGTGCCGCCCAGGTTCGGGGAGAAGCTCAGATCGTAATCGAGATGCCAGCGCACCAGATCGGCGATGCCCTCGCCACGCAGGTTGCCCGCCGCCCCCTTCATGTAGAAGTCGTTGTTCTCCACCACCCCCTGCTTGATCCTGGCGGAGGCGGACATGGACTCGAAGTAGAAGCCCTTGTCGAACACGTCGCGAAAATCGAGGCGCAGCTTGCGCATCAGGGAGTCGAGGCTCAGCAGGGAGAGCAGGCGCGCCCCCTTGTCGTTGACCTCCCGCAGGGTGCCCCCCTCCAGCTGGTAATCGGCACTGCCTGCCAGGGTCGGCAGATCCAGTCGGTAGGGCACGTCACGCCAGTTCAGATCCAGCGCCAGCTTGCCCGGCGCGTCGCCTATGGGCGAGGTGAAGCCGAGTCGCTTGAGCAGCAGTTCGCTGTTCTGGGTGCTGAGGTGGGCACGGGCACGGGTCTGCATCTGGCCGGGCCGCGCCAGCCACTCGGCGCTCCCGCTCAGGGTGCTGCCGGCGAGCCGCATCTCCAACCCCTTGAGATCGAGCCGGTTGGCGCCGGGCACCAGTTCCCCTTTGAGCTCCCCGAGGGGCAGGGCACCGAAGCGGCAATCCACGCAGCTGAAGGTGAGCCAGGGAATGGCATCCATGATGGCCTTGTCCTGCCTCGCATCGGGCTCGGGGCTGAGGTCGGATCCCTTGCCTGACCAGTGAATACGGGCGAACTTGGCGTCTATGGGCTGCCTGTCCGTCACGGGAATGCGCACCACTCCCATCACCTCGGGGCTGTCGATCATCACCTCGGTGGCCAGGTTCACCGGCCCCACGGTGAAGTGCACCGCCTTGAGGTTGGCGCTGCCGATGTCGGCCTGGGCGAGCAGGCCATCGACCCACCACTCCTGAGGCAGGAAGGCGGGGCCGACCACCGCATTGCCGCTGCTCCCCGCCTCCTTGCCCGGCAACCAGCGCGTGAGCCGCGCCAGCCAGCCGGCCACGTCGGCCTGGGGCTGATTGATGGCGAGCAGCATGGGCTTGTCTTGCAGCACCCTGGCCCCGGGCTGGCCGACGTTGACCCGCACCCGGCTGAGGTAGGCCGCCCCCTCGCCATATACCAGCCGGCTCTGCATATCCACATCGGCCCCCAGCACGGCGCGAATGTCGGCGCTGCCGTCGCGGCCCCGTGCTGTGACCTTGAGGGGGAGCCGGCTCCCGGGCGCCTTGGCGAGCGGCACCGGCAGATCCAGCCCCATCCCCTGCAGGTTGGAGTCCAGCGCCAGCTGGAAGCTGAAGGCCTTGTTCTCGGGCAGGGTCAGCCCCAGGGTCCCCGTCCAGTTGCTGCGCCCCTTGAGCATCTCGAGGGCGGGGATGTCCTGGCGCTGGCGGCTGCTGTCCCAGAGGCCCTTGAACTTGAGATCCGCCTGATAGCCGTGGGGCAACTGCTTGCCCCGGTAATCCAGGGTCAGCGGCTGGTTCCAGAGGCTGGCCTTGAGGTTGCTGAAGTGCGTGTGCTCGTTGTCATATTCGAGTCGTCCCTGCACCTTCTCCAGGGGCAGATCCAGGGCGGCGATCCTGACGCTGTTGTCATGGAAGTTCGCCTCTCCGCTGGCCTTGACCTCGCCCTTGCCATCCAGGGGGATGTCGAGCTTGACCGTGCCCTCCATGGGGCCGCGGATCTCGACCTCCCGCAGCGCCTGACCCACGGAGCCCGCGAGGGGAGACTCCTGCAGGTAACCGCTGATGGCCTGCCCCTCCCCCTGGACCTTGGCATCCACATAGAGGTGCGCGCCGGGGGAGAGATCCGGGATCCAGGCATGCACGGCGTCGGATCTGGCCTTGCCGAGCCGGGTGGCGCTGCTGCGCATATCCAGACCCGCGTTCTGGAACAACAGATCGATCTGCAGGTCGGTGAGTGGCTGCCAACCGGGGAAGAACTCGTAGGTGGCCCGCTCCAGCGGCACGGCAACCTGGAAGACCCCCTGGCCCTTGTCGTAGGGGAAGTCACGGAACTCGCCATACCAGAGCAGATCGGCCCCCTTGGCCTTGCCCCCCTTGATGGCGCCGCTCAGGTAGTCCACCAGGCCGTCGCTCATCACGGCCAGCGGATAGTAGCGATCCGCATGGGCCGCATTCTTCACGTCGATGCGGCCGGTCAGGGCGAGGAAGGGGTGCTCGAACAGATCGAGGCGGAAACGGCTGGCGAGGCTCAAATCCTCGTTATCCAGCGCTATGTCCTGGCCGTAGAGCACCCAGCCTTGGGTCTCCCGCCACCAGTCGAGGCGCGCCGAGAGGCTGTCGACCGGGATCGGCACCTTGAAGTGTCGGGCGGGATCCACCTTGCCCTTGCCCAGGGTCAGGCGGGCACTGCCTCCGGCCGGGGTCAGCCAGAAGTCGCCGTCCAGTTTCTGCAGCCCGGGCACGTCGTGCCAGGCTCTGGTCTCGAAGCCCCTGAGCTGGCCGCTCAGGGAGAGCCCCTGCCAGTCGCCATCGGCCTGCAGCACCAGCTCCTGCACCTTGCCCTTGGGCTGGGTGTGCTTGAGGGTCTTGGTCAGCTCGGGATAGAGGCCCGAGACCAGCTGGCTCAGGTTGGCCATCTGGTTGAGATCGATGGCAGGCACATAGCCCTGGATGCGGGAACCGACCCGCTCTAGCTGCAACCGGCTCTGCAGCCAGGTCGCCCCGTCGAGCTTGAAGGTCACGTCATGGCTGGCGAGCTGCCACTCCTCACCGTCGCGCCGCAGCTGGATCTTGCCCCCCTGCAGATCGAGCCGGTGCGGCTCCCCCTTGACCTCGTCCTTCCAGATCAGGTGGTTGTTACCAAAGGCCAGCAGGGAGTTGCCGAGCCTCCCCCCCTCGAACTCGCTCCACAGCTGGAAGTCGAGCTGGCCGGTCACCCTGGGTTCGCCAGCGTGGATCCGCGCCAGCATGGGGCTGATGTCCAGCTCGCTGGCCCCCAGGTAGAGCTGGCCCTTGAGCCTGTCGAGGCGCACTTGTGGGGCATCCACGTCGATGATGAGATCGATGGCGCTCTCGCCCACCCCGTTGATGAGGTAGGCCTTGCCCACCCCCTGATGGCGCTTGCCGCGATTCTGCCAGCGCAGTTGGGCGATGTTGAGGGCGCGCACCTCTCCGAGCGCCGTGGTCACGCTCAGGCGGCTGTCATGAATGTCGAAGGTGGAGAGCTGGGTCAGCAGGAAGCGCAGCAGGGCCCGCTGCTGATCCGGGCTCTTCTCGCCGGTCGGGGCGGCCGGCTGCGCCAGATCCAGCGCCATGTCGCCGTCGCTCAGCAGCAGCTGGCCGAACACCGGCTTCCAGTCGTTGAGGGAGCGCCAGAAGTCGAGGTGGGCCCACACCTTGCCAAGGCGCAGGGAGAAGCGCCCCGAATCGGGGGCGATGGCGAGCCCTTGCAGCTCGAGAGCCGGGCCGCGCTGGGTCCAGCTCAGCCCGACATGCTCGACGCTCACCTCCAGCTGGCTGTCGCCGAGCAGGGTGGCGATCAGCGCCTGCCTGTGCTGGTTGAGCAGGGGGCCGCCAAGGCGTACCACGCTGACCAGGATGGCCAGCAGCACGAAGAAGACCCCGAGGGCTAACCAGCCCCGACTCAGCCAGCGGTAGATCAATTACATCATCACCACATCGAATTGTTCCTGCCCACAGAGCGGCTCCGTCACCACCCTGACCTGCTTGCCGATGAAGACTTCCAGCTCGGCCAGACTGTGGGACTCCTCCCCCCGCAGGTAATCGGCCACCGAGGGGGCCGCATAGACGGTGAACTGATCCGCATCGTAGGCGCGGTTGACCCGGATGATCTCCCGCAGGATCTCGAAGCAGACCGACTCCACCGTCTTGACCCGGCCGCGCCCCTTGCACTCGGGGCACTCGGAGCAGAGCACGTGCTCCAGGCTCTCCCGGGTGCGCTTGCGGGTCATCTCCACCAGCCCGAGCTGGGAGAAGCCGTTGACGTTGGTCTTGGCCCTGTCTTTGGCCAGCGCTAGCTCCAGGCTGTGCAGCACCCGGCGGCGGTGATCCTCGGACTGCATGTCGATGAAGTCGATGATGATGATGCCGCCCAGGTTGCGCAGCCGCAGGTGGCGGGCGATGGCGGCGGTGGCCTCGACGTTGGTGTTGAAGATGGTCTCTTCCAGGTTGCGATGGCCGACGAAGGCACCGGTGTTGATGTCCACCGTGGTCATGGCTTCGGTCTGGTCGATGATGAGGTAGCCGCCGGATTTCAGCTCCACCTTGCGCTCCAGGGCGCGCTGGATCTCGTTCTCCACGTCGTAGAGATCGAAGATGGGCGACTCGCCGGAGTAGTACTCCAGCTTGTTCGCGAGCTCGGGCACATACTCCCCGGTGAAATGCGAAAGCAGCTCGAAGCTCTGGCGCGAGTCGACCCGGATCTTGTCGAGCTCGGCGCCGACGAAGTCGCGCACCACCCGGAAGGCCAGGCTGGGATCCTCGTAGAGGATCTTGCAGGGCGGGTACTTCTGCTTGCGCTCCAGGATCTTGCGCCACAGGCGTTTGAGGAAGGCGGCGTCCTGCTCCAGCTCCTGCTCCCCCACCCCTTCGGCGGCGGTGCGGATGATGTAGCCACCCAGCTCGTCCACATAGCCCGCCACCGTGCGCTTGAGGCGTTCCCGCTCCGCTTCGGACTCGATGCGCTGGGAGACGCCGACGTGGGCACTGCCCGGCATGAACACCAGGTAGCGGGACGGCAGGGTGATGTCGGTGGTGAGACGGGCACCCTTGGTGCCCAGGGGATCTTTCACCACCTGCACCATGATGTCCTGGCCCTGGCGCACCAGCTCGGCGATGTTGCCCGCCTGGAACTGCTCCTTCTCCTTGATCGCCACGCACTCGGTGTGGGGCACTATGTCGGAGGCGTGCAGGAAGGCGGCCTTGTCCATGCCGATGTCGACGAAGGCGGCCTGCATGCCGGGCAGCACCCGGCTGATCTTGCCCTTGTAGATGTTGCCCACTATGCCGCGCTTGGCCTGACGTTCTACATGCACTTCCTGCAGCAGCCCGTTCTCGACCAGGGCGACCCGGGTCTCTGAGGGGGTGACGTTCACCAGCAGTTCTACTGACATAAGTTACCTTGCCTTTCTAGTTTTGAATTCTGGCACGACGAACAACGGGTAACTCAGCAGCGAACTGCTGACGAGGGGATTACCGAGTCTGCTCGAGGTGCTGCTTGATCAACAGATCCGTCTCCAGCAGGGGCAGGCCGACCACGGCGCTGTAGCTCCCCTCGATGCGGCTGACGAACTTGCCGGCGATTCCCTGGATGGCATAGGCACCGGCCTTGTCGCAGGGTTCACCCGTGCGCCAGTAGGCCTCTATCTCGGCCTCGTCCAGCTTGCGGAATGCCACATTGGTGGTGACCAGCCGCACGTCGCAGCGATCCGGGGTGGCCAGAGCCACCGCCGTCATCACCTGGTGAACCTTGCCGGAGAGCGCCTCCAGCATGTCCTTGGCATCGAGCAGGTCGGAGGGTTTCTCCAGCACCCTGTCTCCCAGCACCACTATGGTGTCGGCCCCCAGCACAGGCAATGGGGTCGGGGCCGCGGCCACACCGGCCATCGCCTTGTCACGGGCGAGCCGGCAGACGTAATCCTGGGGCTTTTCGCCCGCCTCCCGCTGCTCGGGCACATCCAGCCTGAGCACCTCGAAGCGGTAGCCCAGCTGGGTCAGCAGTTCGTGCCGGCGGGGAGAGCCCGAGGCGAGATAGAGTTGCAGTTCGTTGTGCTTGTTCATATTCACTCAATGAGATGAGACGCAGTTACAATCCGTTGTTTTTGCTCATGTTCACTTGATATTGAAGCGACGGCGTACCTTGCGCAAGACCATAAAAATCCAGGGCCATATTAACATCGTTGTCAACGTCGACCAAAAATAGGCCAGGTTGAGGCTGGCCCGGCTGAACAGGTGCTCGGCCCAGAACACGGTGATCTTGCCCACCAGGGAGAGCAGACCGATGATCAGCGCCTGCTGCCAGAGGGAGAAGTTGCGGATCTTCTGGAACTGGAAGGCCGCCAGATAGGTGGTGATGGCCATGGCCATGGCCCGCACGCCGAGGGTGCTGCCGAGCAGCACGTCCAGCAGCAGGCCCGCCACCCAGGCGGTGCCGACGTTGGTGCGGTGCGGCAACGCCAGCGCCCAGTAGATGAGCACCATGGCGAGCCAGTCCGGCCGGAAGGGTTCGAATTGAAAGGGAAGCGGCAGGATCGAGAGACACAGGGCCAGCAGGATCGAGATCCAGATCCAGATCCTGCCGCTGGCGGGTTGCAGCATCAGCGCGTCGCCTCCGCCGCCGAGGTGGCCGTCGCCGCAGAGGGCGCCGCCACCGGCGCCATGGCCTCGTCGTCATGCACTTCCGGCTTCTTGTCGGTCCACAGCAGCAGCAGGTAACGCAGCCTGTCCAGCGCCACCAGGGGCTTGGCCTCGATCTGGGCGAAGGGCTTGCCCTCCACGTAATCGGATCGGGTCACGGTCGCCACCGGATAACCTTCCGGGAAGCGGCCGCCGAGGCCAGAGGTGACCAGCAGATCGCCGACCTGGACGTCGGTGTTGCGCGGCAGGTTGCGCAGCTCCAGCTTGTCCAGCTCGCCGCTGCCGGAGGCGATGGCGCGCAGATCGTTGCGCAGCACCCGCACCGGAATGCCGTGGCTGGAGTCGGTGATGAGCAGGACGCGGCTGGTGGTGGAGCCCACGTGGAGCACCTGGCCGACCACCCCCTGATCGTTGATCACCGGCTGGCCGTTGTAGACGCCGTCCAGCGCCCCCTTGTTGATCAGCACCTGATGGCTGAAGGGGTCGGAATCCACCGACAGCAGCTCGGCCACCATCTTGCGGGACTCCTTGTGCACAGGCGAACCCAGCAGCTCGCGCAGACGCTGGTTCTCGTGCTCCAGCTGATCCAGCTTGAGCAGGCGGGAGCGCAGGGTGAACAGTTGCTGCTCCTGCTGCTTGGTCTGCTCGATCAGGCTGGATCGGGTCTGCACCTGGGTCGACATGGTGTCGAGCAGGGTGCCTGGCGCGTTGGCGATGTATTGCAGCGGGCTGACGAGGGAACTCAGATAGACGCGGACGTGCGTGAACACACCGAAGCGGGAATCCGCGACGATGGCAGCGACAGAGATGATGACGGCGAGAAACAACCGTAACTGAAGCGAAGGGCCTCTACCAAAGATGGGTTTCATGAGTCGTCAAAAAAGAGCCGGCGCTCGGCCGGCTTTGGGTCTTATTCGTAGTGGAACAGATCGCCACCGTGCATATCGATCAGTTCCAGCGCCTTGCCACCGCCACGGGCGACACAGGTGAGGGGATCTTCAGCCACGACGACCGGGATGCCGGTCTCTTCCATCAGCAGACGGTCGATGTCTTTGAGCAGGGCGCCACCACCGGTCAGCACCATGCCGCGCTCGGAGATGTCGGACGCCAGCTCGGGCGGGGACTGCTCCAGGGCGACCATGACGGCGGAGACGATGCCGGACAGCGGCTCTTGCAGCGCTTCCAGGATCTCGTTGGAGTTCAGGGTGAAGCTGCGCGGTACCCCTTCGGCCAGGTTGCGACCACGGACTTCGATCTCGCGCACCTCTTCGCCCGGGTAGGCGGAGCCGATCTCGTGCTTGATGCGCTCGGCGGTGGCTTCCCCGATCAGGCTGCCGTAGTTGCGGCGCACGTAGCTGATGATGGCTTCGTCAAACTTGTCGCCACCGATACGCACGGACTGGGAGTAGACCACACCGTTCAGGGAGATGATGGCCACTTCTGTGGTACCACCACCGATGTCCACCACCATGGAACCTGTCGCTTCGGAGACCGGCAGGCCGGCACCGATGGCGGCGGCCATGGGTTCATCGATCAGGTAGACCTCGCGGGCGCCGGCGCCCAGCGCGGATTCCTTGATGGCACGGCGCTCGACCTGGGTGGAGCCGCACGGCACGCACACCAGCACGCGAGGGCTGGGGCGGAAATAGTTGTTGTCGTGAACCTGCTTGATGAAGTGCTGCAGCATCTTCTCGGTCACGTAGAAGTCGGCGATCACGCCGTCCTTCATCGGACGAATGGCGGAGATGTTACCAGGGGTACGACCCAGCATCTGCTTGGCGGCATGACCGACGGCAGCGACCGATTTGGCGTTCCCGCGCTCTTGGCGAATGGCGACAACTGAGGGTTCGTTAAGGACGATCCCTTGATCTTTTACGTAGATCAGGGTGTTGGCAGTTCCCAAATCGATCGACAGATCGTTGGAAAAGACGCCTCTGAGCTTTTTGAACATGGCTACGGGAAATCCTAAGAATTTGGAGGTGCAGAAAACCGGCTAACTTTACCAATGCCCACCCCAATGGGCAAGCGCTCAAACTGTCGCCAGTCAATCAAGCGCGACAAAAATGCGAGTCATCACTCACCCGCTCAGGCCGACAAACACTACGAAACAAGGAGATAAGACGCAGGCCCATCCCAAAGCGCCCCTCTCCCTGTCCCCATATCATTTTCAGGGCATCACTTCGCGGCGATAAATAATGCGATCGTTGCCCCGGCCCAGGCCGAAAATCGCCATGCCTTCCAGACTGTCAGGGTCAGAAAGCCAGAGTGGTCGCCGCCCGGGTTGTTGCTCTGACTCAGGTTGCTTGCCCAGATCGATCCGGAACGGAATGCGCACCGCCCTGTCCGGGGCAGCAAACTGCAAGGTGATGACCCCATCCTTCGCCCTCTCCACCATGCCGCCGGGGGCGATCGGGCCAAGGCCGAGCCGGATCCGGGTGTTGCCATCCAGCGCCAGATCGCCGCTTCCCTCATCGAAACTCTGGCTGCCATCGGTGAACTCGATGCCCCCATCTTGCAAGGAGAGACGGGTACATTGATCCGCGTTCATGGCGTGCCAGGCACCCGCCTCGTGATATTGCAGTTGCAGCGGCACCGCCAGCCCGGCCGTGGCCACCCCTTGGCGGGTGCCGGCCTGCACCCGGCCGAAGTACGCCTCCATGGGCACCTCATCGATGAGCCTGGCATTGCAGCCGGCGCCACTGCATGACCCCGGCTGTCCGTCGTTGAAGTCGGGACTGGCGATCAGGGTCTGCTCACCATCGTTGTCTTTCATATAAAGGCCAAACGACAGGGCCCGATAGGGGCCGTCTGGCTGACCATCGGTGCGGCGGACAAACTCGGTCGGCCCCTTGAAGTCGGCCTCCCCTGCCGCCCAGGGTAGCGGCCCCAGACTGCGCAGCCGGGCTGAGAGCGACACCCCATCCTTGTTGTTGGCCGCACTCAGGTAGGCATCCCCCTTGGCGAAGTCCCCTCGATAGTTTTGGGTTGTCTCGCCAAACTGATTGCGGGCCTGAATATTCAACTCCGCCAGGAAGGGTTGACCCATATAGGAAAACGCATCGCAGGCGGGGACTATGTTGCCGCTCACCAGGTTGAAGTCCACCGGGATGAAACGCCCCACAGGCACGCTGGCTGCGGGCGGTATGGTGTAGTTGAAATAACCTGCCGCCGGCGGGGTCGCCGTCATCCGGAACACCCCGACCTCGTTGACCGACTGGCCGACGGTGTTGAGGTTGCTGCTGCCCTTCTGGTTGGAGTGGTCGTAGCGGGACGTGCCGACCACCGCCCCGTTCCCGGGCTTGGGTGCCACCAGCTCGCTGCCGAGGGCAATATTGGCCAGCGCGAAGTTGGGGGTTGCCAGGTTACCACTGCAGAGATCGCCGTCTTTGTTGGCCTGCCAGGCCACGGCCTGGATATTCAGTGAGAAGGTCTCCCCGGTTTTCTTGAATACCGGGCAGTTGGCGGCGTAGTCAGCGTTGGTCGCATTGGCGCCGCGCATACACTCTCCCTGTGGTGCCTTGATGCAGAGCCCGACCGGGCGGCTGACAAACAGATCCGAGCCCGTCATCACCAGACCCGCGGTATCCCCGCTGCCATCGTGACGGGCGTGGAGCCGCATCTGGCCCGCATCCGGATAGTTGACATTTTTCAGCGTCGCCTTGCCCTGACTATCGAAGTTCACGTTGATGACAGTGCCCGTCGGCGAAGCCACATTGGCGGCATAAGTCGAGACCGAATTTCCCTCTATCGTGACCTGACTGCCAAATGTATTGGCATTCGGGGTGACATAAGAACCCCAGAAGCTGACCGGCTTGCTCACGCTGGCAAAACCGGGAACGCACTGCTTGGTAATATCGTCTTTCTTGACTGCGCTGATCACCACATCCTGTGGCTTGTTGGCATAGGTATCCAGCACATCAAACACAAAGCCGCTGTCGGCAAAGCTCAAGGTACAGGCGGCGGCGCTCAGGGCACCACTACCCGCTCGGCACAGGGTTTGGTGCTGGAATACCGGCGTCGAGCCGGCCACGCCCATGGTCACGGTGCCCGCCGTGTTGTTGTGCAGCCGGGCCGTGGCCGAGCCCCCGCTGAAGGTCAGCTGGTTGCCCCCCACCCAGCCATTGCTGGCGGTGTCGGGGGTGAGGCTAAGGACCGCGCTGACCTGCTCGGTGACGAGCCGGGAACAGCTCGCATCGGCACATGCCCTGATGACCACAGTCTCGGGGTTGCAGGTGAGCGCCTGGCCGGAGTGATCGAACTCGAAGTGATCGATCTGGGTTCCGCCCGTGCTCCCCCCGCAGCTGTTACCACCGAGGTCCACCTTGTCGACGGCATCCTGATCGAAGTAGTAGTCACCGTTTCCGCTGATATCGACATTGCCTCCCGTCGCCAGCGCCCCCTCGAGGGTGGAGTTGCCGGCCATGCGGACATTGCCCGCCACATAGACGACGGCATTGATCTGGTTCTGGCCGGCGATGGAGAGATCACCCTTCACGTAGATGAAGAGATGCTCGGGCGGATTGCGGAGGTTGAGCCTGGCGTTGTTCAGGTCGAGGTTGTTGAAATAGATCCTCGCCGTCACGCCGGTGGCGATGATCTCGGCCTGGTTGCTGATGCTGCCGTCGTCGAAGTCGTGATCCCCGGGCCCAAAGCTGTTGCCACTGTGGCCGGTACAGCTGGTGCCACTCCCCTGCTTGCTGCACACCAGGTCCCCAAGGGGTGGCACCAGCACACCGGGGGGCGGTGTCATGCTGACCCCCTCCATCGGGGGATCGGTGAAAATATCTTTGCAGGTGGAGAAGGCCTCCTCATAAATAACCTTGCTGTTTCCTTTCAGACTGACGTTCTTCGCGCTCAGCTGGCCACGCAACACCACCTGATTTTCGAAGGTGGCATCCCCTTCCGCATAGAAGGTTCCCGCCAGTTGGTCGCTGCCGGTCAGCGTCATGCTGCCGACCACATAGGCCTTGAAACCAGATCCCGTCTGCAGTTGCGAGTCGTTGTGGGCGGACATATTGCCCTTAACATAAAACGAGGTCGTGCCAGTACCAACTAGCTTGATGAGGCTGCCCCCATTCAGATTCAGGTCCCCCTCGATGATATAGGTCTTGCCCGCCGTCAGCGTCATCACGCCACGATTCTGCATGGTCAGATTTTTCATCACATAGGTGGTGTAACTGTCCGAGAAGCTGACATTACCCGACTCATTGGAATTGACCGAACCATCTATGGTCAGGTTGCCCAGATCCCAGCGACTGCCGCTGGCTGGCTTGCCGTAATTCGGAGTGGTACCGAGGATGACCGTGGGAGTAGTCCAATTCGCAACTGTATAACTGGCAGAATCCGTACTGCCTGGAAATGTGGGCCGAGTCTGCTTCAAGCTGGCAACGCCGGTTATCTGGCATTTGCCCGAACCACAGGCTTGTGAATTCATTTCATAGTCATAACCAGCGACACGTTTGAAACAGACCTCCAGGCCATTGTAATTCTCCACCCGTGCACCTGACTGCATGTAAAGCGTGCCAGCCGCGTCATGGCTCTGGATCGGGCCAGGGAAGATGCTGTTGCAATCCAGTGCTGCCTGCACAGGCAAGCCGAACAGCAGTAAAAACAGAACGGAACAAAGACGACCTATCACGGCATCACTCCATCAAAGGCTTCCGCCACCAGGGTGCGGCTGACGGCAAAGCCCGGGTTGGCGCCCGCTGCCTCTGTGCCACAGGTGCCCAGGCTGGTGAGCCGGTAGGTGGTGCTGGTCTCTCCCCCCTGGCTGGCCTGGATCTCATTGCAGCTCACCGAGACCCGGCACCCGCTCAGGCCGGGATCCTTGTCGAATGCCCGGGACGCCGCCACCCTGGTGCAGGCGGCGGGCAACTCGGCGCCACTGCGATTGGGAAACAGCTGATAGAGGGCGATTTCCAGCCCGCTCTGGGCCGCCATCAGGGCACGCACCCCGCGCACCTCCACCGTATTCTTCTCGCCGCTGTCCACCAGGAAGCGGCCCATGGCCGCCGCCAGCAGGGCCATGATGACGATGACGAAGAGGGCGACCATGATGGCGCTGCCACGCTGGGGCGCCAGCCTGCGGGGGTGCCTAGGGAACATTGAGCGTCTCCAGCTTGTGGTTGAAGAGGACGCGCTCGCCGCGCTGCTCAAGCTCCATCCGCAGTCCCACCTCGCTCTGGCTGAAGGCGGCAGGTTCACGGTAGAAGTAATAGAGCGCAGGGCGGATATGCTCGGCCATCAGGGCCGGCGTGCTCCCGTGAAAGTCAGTGCCTATGGCGGCGCTGGCCCGGGTCAGGGCGGCATTCGTCACGCAGTAACGCACCTGCTGACGGGCAAAATAGATGCGCTGCCCCGGCGACTCCTTGGCGAAGGTGTCATCCATCGTCAGCGGCAAGGCCCCCGAGACCGGGCTCCCCACCGAAATAACCCTGGCCACGCAGTTGCCATGGAGGCACCCCTGCTCCAGGTTGAGAGCCGGATCGGCAAGGGGGTAGACGATGGCCTCGTCCTCCTCCCGGGGCAGCACCTCGGGCTCCACTATGGTGAGCCCGCCGCTGGCCGCTGAGCCCAGATAACGGCTGGCGGTGGCGATGGGCCAGAAGCGCAGGCAGGCCCCCTTATCCAGAGGATTGCCCCCCTCATCCTCGATACGCACCGAGCCCGGCACCGCATCGCGCAGCTCGCGGTTGAGCCGCTCCAGGGCGAAGCGGGCATCGCTCATCAGCTGCTCCCGGCGGCTGACATCCCCGTAAATCTGGGTGCCGATGCCGATAAACTGGCTGGTAAAGGTGGCCATGACCCCGAGCAGCAAGATCACCATCACCAGTTCCACCAGGGTGAAGCCCCGTGCCCGCCCAGGTCGGACGCGGTACCGGGCTGTGGTAACAGATGCGTCATCGGACGCGGCATAACGGGAATGCGGCTTGCCCATCAGTAGTTCCCCCGGTAGAGGGTGAAAGCCAGCTCGCTCTGGTCCGGCAGCCGCACTGTCAGGGCGACGCGCTTGCCGATGGATTCGGCCCCCAGGCCCGGGCTCCCGAACAGGGTATCCGGGGTGACGGCGATCCTGACCTGATAGTGGCGATACTCCTGGTCGCTGACCCCCTCTGCGTCCGTCTGGGTAAACTGGTTGGCGTCCACCCAGTTGCCCGCGGTATCGAAATCATCCACGTCGTTGAACTCGTAGGGGCGCGTCTCGCCCCCATCCGGGCCGTAATCGGCGACCGGGGTGCAGGCGGGATAGGTTATCGCAGGGGTGCCGACGGTCTCGGCGCAGCGAAAACGGCCGCCATTGTGATCCGAGTGTTCATCGAAGGATTTTTGCAGCACCTCGCCGAGGATCCGCTGGGCCAGCTGGGCGCCCCGCACCTGCTGCACCGGATCCACCCCCTGGGGTGCCTGATTGATGAGAAGCCCCAGGATGCCGGTCAGCGCGATGGCCAGCAGCACTATGCCGACCACGAACTCGATCAGGGTGAAGCCGCGACGGGCCTTAGGGGATCGCATGGATATACCCTTCCGGCTCGATGCGCAGCCGGGCGCTCTCCTGCCCGCTGCTCACCACCAGGTTGCAACCATTGACGCAGGTGGAGGGTGAGAGCGGCCGGCCGCTGCGCTTGTCGAAAGTAAAGTTGCCTTGCGGCAGGGTGATGCCGCCGGAGGCCGTGACGACGCGTCCCCGGCTCCGCTCGTCCGCATTCCATTTATCTATGATGGACCCGGGCGCACAACTGCCCGCCTGGGTCAGGTGAGCGAAGCGACTCTGCTCCAGCACCAGCTGGGTGCAGCGCGCCTCCCCTTCATGCATGTTCATGGTCTGCACCAGCCGCAGCCGGGTCACCAGCTCGTCACGCAGGGTATGGGTTTCAAAGCCGCCTTTGCCCAGCCACTTGGGCACGGCAAAGGCGGCCAGAATCCCGAGCAACAGGATCACGATCACCAGTTCAATCAGGGTGAAGCCCTTGGCTGTCGTCATTCACGCTCTCATCGGGAATATCGTGGATAAAGAAAAAGCGAGGCCGAAGCCTCGCTTACCAAGACAATTAATCGCAGTTCTGCAGCTCAGTTTTGAAGGGAGCGTCTTCACTGGTTGCAGCAGTGTATTTTACGGTGCAGGTATTGCCGCTGGTATTCGCAGGAGCAAAAGTTGACTCGAGAGCGGTTGCGCCAGAAGCTGCGACCCAACCATCCAGAGTCACTGCAGCGGAAATGGTATTTGCGGTCGGGTAGCCATAGATGACCTTGACACCAGTCATCCCGGTCAAGTCTGTACCACCTGCTGCAGATGCCTTTTCCTGCCCATTCAGAGCCGCCTTGCTGTAGACCAGATTGGCAGCGCTGGACAATGCAGCCTGCACGCCCTGCGCGGCAGACTTCTTGGCATCATCCTGCAGATTCAGGAACTTGGGCGCGGCGGTGACCGCCAGAATGCCCAGGATGATGATCACGATCACCAGTTCGATCAGGGTAAAACCCGATTGCTTTTTCATTACGTTTTCCTCTGTTTATCAATTGATATTGGTAGTCACCTGGCCGGAGGCCGGGCGGTAACTGAAACTCATGTAGGCATCGGTGCTCCCTTGCGGGTCCTGATAGCGCCCATCACTTCCCTTGCTCAGGCTGTTGACCAGATAGTAACGGCAGACCGAATCCAGTCCATTGTTGCTCACCGTGGCATAGAACTTCAGGTCATTGCCGCTACCGCGCACCTCGTCAAAGTTGGCAGTAGCCTTGGGAGGATTCTGCAACAAGCCCTCCCAAATATTGAGGCAGCGGGCCGCCGTCAGATTGGCCGGATCCACATCTGGAGCGCCGCTCGCCACCGTGTCCATGGGATAACCGGGGGAGAGCTCGCCGTTGCTGACCTGGCTGTCGGTCGGCGTGGTCAGATAGAAACGGGAACCGTCGTACAGCACAGTGTTGAGGCTGTCCTGCTTGGCACGCCCTTCGGCTTCCCACTGGGCCCGCACCAGAGAGACCGCTGTGGCGAAACCGCCGGATACCCCTTCCACGCTGGCCTTCTTCGCCTCGTCGGTCACGTCGAGAAAACGGGGCAAGGCGGTGACGGCCAGGATCCCCAGAATCACGATGACGATCACCAGCTCGATCAGGGAAAAACCGGCCATCTGACCCGGTCCCTGACCGGCGCTCACTCTATTTGCTGCCATGCTGCCTCCGTAACGGTCCGCATTATTTCATGCAGATAGAAAAAAATCATGTTGCTGAAGCACTTGAGAGATCGACTCAAGGCTTCGTCAGTACCCGGCCATCGCTGAAACGGTAGAACAGCCAGTGCCCTTCCCAACCAAACTCGCAGCCGTCCCCATGCGAGCTGGCGAGTGCCTGCCAGGAGGGCAACCCCGGATCCTCGGGGCCAATCAGCGTCAGCCAGAGCTGGCGGCAGTTGGCGGAGGGTGACTGCAGCGGCAACACCGCCAGCGGCCAGCCCCGCCCATCGAACTGCCAGGCCACCCCTTCTGCATGCAGCACCTCGGGGCGCCGCTCATCGAGCCAGCGCCCGTGCAGTCGCTGGGCCCGCTCGGCAAATTGCTCCCCCAGCAGGCTCAGGCTGACCGCCAGCGCCTCCTCCCTGTGGCTGCGATAGCTCAGGGCCAGGGTGGCAAGGATGACCAGCAGCAGGACGCAGGCGATCAGCCGCCTGTAACCCCCCAGCCAGCGCTCATCCTGCTCGGACTGTCTGCTCATGCCTCCCCCGCACCTTGTCTACCACAAACAGCATGCATCACTGGCCCCGCACCGCTCGCATCATGTCCCACCATCAGGGGAGTGAAGATACCGTCTATTGACCGCGAACGGCACTCATCACGCCCCCCACCAGGAGGAGTGAAGATGCTGAACCACCTTACTGGCCGCGAACCGCTCGCATCATGTCCCACCATCAGGGGAGTGAAGATGCCGCGGCCTATCATTGACCCCGCACCGCTCGCATCATGTCCCACATGGGCGTAAAGATACCGAGCGCCAGCACCAGCACCATGACGGCCACTATGCCGATGAGGATCGGCTCTATGCGGGCGGTGAGGCTCTTGAGGTCATAATCCACCTCCCGCTCGTAATACTCGGCCGCCTCGTGCAGCAGCTCGTCCACCTGACCCGTCTCTTCCCCCACCGCGATCATCTGCATCACCAGGGGGGTGAACAGGCCGCTGGCCCCTGCGGTGCGCAGCAGGCTCTCGCCCCGCTCAATGCCCGCCCGCATGTCGCGGATCTGCCCCGCCATATAGGCGTTGTCCACCGCATCGGCCACCAGGGTCAGCGCCGTGTTGAGCGGCACCCCGGCCTTGAGCATCATGGAGAAGCTGCGGGCGAAGCGGGCCAGCAGGGAGCGCTCTATGATGGTGCCGACTATGGGCAGTTTGAGCTGCCAGCGGTGCCAGGTCAGCTTGCCCTGGAGGCTGGCGACCCAGCGGCGCCAGCCAAACACCATGCCCGCCAGGATGGCGAGCAGCAGCCACCAGTAGTGGACGAAGAAGTGGGAGGTGGCGAGCAGGATCCGGGTCGCGAGCGGCAGCTCCACCCCGAACTTGGCGAACATGCCGGCAAACACCGGGATCACCATGATATTGAGGATCACCATGGCGATGCCGATGGCCATCATCACGAAGCTGGGGTAGCGCATGGCGGTCTTGATCCGCTTGCGGGTCTCCAGCTCCAGATCGAAATAGTTGGCGAGCTGCAGGAAGGCCTCCTCCAGCTGGCCGGTGTTCTCGCCGACGTGGATGATGGCGACGAACAGACTGTTGAACACCTTGGGATGGGCCTGCATCGAGCTCGACAGCGGCCGCCCGTTGCCGAGATCCTCCCCCAGGGCATGGAGTGCCCGCTTGAGGGGCTTGCCGTGGGCGCTCTCCTCCAGCCCGGCGATGGCGCGCAGTATGGGGATCCCCGCCCGGGTCAGGGCATACATCTGGCGGCTGAACACCACCAGCTCCTCCAGTTTGACGCTCCCCTCCAGCAGCAGCGACCAGTCGATGCCGGCCGCCTTGGCCTTGCCCGCCTTCAGCTCGGTGGGCATCACGCCGCGGCGCATCAGCTGCTCGGCGGCGGCCAGCTCGCTGGCGGCCTCCACCACGCCGCTGACGGCCTGACCCTGGCTGTCGCGCCCCTTGTAGTTGAAGCTGCCCATGGCTTATCCCAGATCCTCGGCCAGCCTGAGCACCTCGTCCACCGAGGTGATCCCCTCCCGGGCATAGTCCAACGCCGTCAGGGCCAGGGGCCGGTAGTGCTCGTGCTCGCGCGCCGCCCGGGCAAAGCTCTCCGCATCGTTGCGACGCAGGGCATCCATCATGGGTTGATCCAGCTCCAGCAGCTCGTAGACCCCGATCCGGCCCGAATAACCGGTGAAGTTGCAGCTCTGGCAGCCCCGCCCCTTGCGATAGAGGTGCTGGCCGGGTGCCTCGCCGGAGAGCATGGTGAGCCAGGTGGCCTGTCCCTGATCCGGCGCCGTCTCGCAGGCGCAGTGTTCACACAGCCGTCGCACCAGGCGCTGGGCCACCACGGCGCGCAGGGCGCTCGCCACCAGATAGCCGGGCGCCCCCATGTCGATGAGGCGCAGGGCGCTGGTGACGGCATCATTGGTATGCAGCGTGGTCAACACCAGGTGGCCCGTGATGGCGCCGCGCAGGCCTATCTCTACCGTCTCGTTGTCCCGCATCTCCCCCACCAGCAGGATGTCGGGATCCTGACGCAGGGTGGATCGCAGCACCTGGGAGAAGGTGAGCCCTATCTTGGGGTTGACCTGCACCTGGTTGACCCGGGGCAGCCGGTATTCCACCGGATCCTCCACCGTGATGATCTTGTGGCTGGCCTGGTTGAGCTCGGAGAGGGCGCCGTAGAGCGTCGTGGTCTTGCCGCTGCCGGTGGGGCCCGTCACCAGTATCATGCCGTGGGGCCGTTTGAGCTGGCGCCGGAAGCGGCTCAGGATGGCCGGCGGCATGCCGGTCTCCGCCAGGGACAGTATGCCGGAGGATTGATCCAGCAGTCGCATCACCACCGACTCCCCGTACTGCACCGGCATGGTGGACATACGCACATCCACGTCCCGGCCGCGCACCTTCATGGCGAAACGGCCATCCTGAGGCAGCCGCTTCTCCGAGATGTCGAGCCCGGCCACCAGCTTGAGGCGCAGCACCAGCGCCTGGGCGATGCGCACCTCGCTCAGTATGTTTTCATGCAGCACGCCGTCGATGCGCTGGCGAATGCGCAGCACCTTCTCGTCCGGCTCTATGTGGATGTCGGAGGCCCCCACCTGCACCGCGTCCTCGAACAGGGAGCGCAGCAGCTTGGCCACGGTCGCCTCCCCCTCGTCACCGGCCCCGAGATTGCTGGATCCCAGCTCGAAACCGGCATCCTGATACTCTTCGTGCAGCTGTTCGGCGAAGCTCTCTATCTCCCGGGTGCGGCGATAGAGGCGGTCGAAATACTCCAGCAGCTGCCCTTCCCGCGCCACCGCCAGCACCAGTTCCCGCGGGCTGAGCAGGGCGGCGATGGCATCCAGGGCGCTCAGGTCGGCGGGATCCGACATGGCCACGGTCACCTTGTCGTCGCTGAGGTTGACCGCCAGCGCACGGTAACGGCGGGCCTGCACCTCGGGCAACAGGGTCACGGCCGAGGCGTCTATGGTGAGGTTGTTGAGATCGAAGAAGGGCACGTCCAGCTGGCGGGCGAGGAACTGCAGCAGCTGCACCTCGCTGATGAAGCCGAGATCGATGAGAGTGGTCCCCAGCTTGCGCCCGGTCTGACGCTGCTGCTGCAGGGCGAGCTGCAACTGATCATCCGAGATGATCTGCTCCTGTACCAGCAGGTCGCCGAGGCGCATTTTCAGTCTGGGTTGTGCCATTGCTACTCCGAATTACTGATTCTGATTACGCCGATGACAGTGATGAACCGCCACCGCGTCCGATTTCGCGCCCCTAATCGAACCTACGGGCTGATTTCGTTATTTCATTCCCACTGGCGTGTCCGATTACACGACCCTAATCATCCCGGGAGCCTGACTCGACCCCGGTCGGTTCCCTCTCCCCCTGGGAGAGGGTCAGGGTGAGGGCGTCAGCTGGGCAATCCGCTGTTCCAGCCAGCGGGTCGATGCCTCGCCCAGATCCCCGTGCAGCTGGGCATTGCCATAGGCGTCCAGCGCCCGCTGGCGGTGGCCCTGACCATCCTCCGCCACCCCCAGCCCCAGCCACCAGCGCCCCTGATCCGGCTGCTGGCGCAACAACTTGACGTAGAGCTCGGACGCCTGGGCTGGCTGACCCAGCTCCTGGGCGAGCCCCGCCCAGGTGGCGTAATAGTCCAGATTGGCGGCCAGGTCCGGCTGATAGCCGGTGAGCCAGTCCAGCGCCTTCTGGCGATCGCCGCCGCTGATGGCCACCCGGGCCAGCAGCAGCCGCAGATCGGCCTGGGCGGGATCCAGCCTCAGCCCCTCCTCCAGCACCTGGCTGGCCTCGGTCAGCCGTCCCTCGCCGTAGAGCAGGCCAGCGAGCTGTTCGCGCGCCCCCTGATTGTGCGGATCATGGAGCAGCACCTGGTAATAGTTGTCCTGGGCCTCCCGCATCTCGCCCTTGGCCATGGCGGTGGTCGCCTTGCGCTCGGCCAGGGCCGCCAGCTCGGGCTCGGAGAGATCCACCGTCTCTATCTTCAGCACGCCGGGTTTGCGGGGCGGGGCGGCCACCTCCTGAGGGGCAGCCTCCTGCTCTGCGGCCAGCTCGGCATAGAGATCCGGCTGCAACTCTTCGTCGCTCGGCGTGACCTCATTCTCCGGCGGCGTCTCGGCCAGGGCCTGTGGCGCCGGGGCCTCGCCGTCGACCTCCCCGCTCGCCGAGGATCTCGGCTCCATAGCGGCGTCGCCAGCCCTCGCCGCTATGGCGCCATCCACCCCAACCACCCCAGAGGCGGCAGCCCCACTGGGTTCGGGGGCAACGGCGACCACCTCGGCGGCAGAGGAGGCAGGCAGCGACGGCTCGCTCGCCGGGGCGAGCCGGGTGGTCAACTGAACCGTCGGCTGCGCCGTGCGCTGGCTCTGCTGCCAGTAGATCCAGGTGCGCCAGCCGAGGATGGCCAGTGCCAGGATGCACAGCAGGGTCAGCACCAGCATCCACCACCCCTGCTGACGCGCCGGCGCCACATAGACGGCGGCGCCATCGGATCCTGACTGGCGCTGCTCCAGATCTTTGAGCATCTGATTGATCACGCTCATGACCAGACTCCATAGGCCAGGGCTGCGCCCAGCAGCAGCAACAGGGGCCACCAGCGCACGAATGAGCCACCTCGGGCGTCATCGGTATCGCGAATGGCGAGGCGAACCAGGGCGCTGTCGATCCGGCGCGTCCCGCGGCCGTAGGCCAGCATCAGGCACTTCTGGGCCAGCACGTTGATGAGCCGCGGAATGCCGCGGGATGCCCGCCACAGCAGGCGCAGGGCCAGGCCGCCAAACAGGGTCGCCCCGCGATAGCCAGAGACGTGCAGCCTGTGCTCCAGATAGGCCCGGGTTTCATCGCACCGCAGGGGGCGCAGGCAGTAGGAGAAGCCGATGCGCTGGCGAAGCTGGCGCAGGTGGGGCCTGGCCAGCCGGACATCCAGCTCGGGTTGGCCGAACAGCACGATTTGCAGCAACTTGCTGGACTCCGTCTCCAGGTTGCCGAACAGGCGGATGGCCTCCAGGGTCTCGTCCGGCAGGGCCTGCGCCTCGTCGATCAGCACCACCACCCGGCTCCCCTGCTGGTGCAGGGCGATGAGGTGGCGATGGATGCGATCCGTGAGATCCAGCTCGCTCTCCCCCTGTACCGCCAGTCCCAGCTCCAGGGCCAGGGCGGTGCGCAGCTCCCCCGGGCTGAGGTGGGGATTGGGCAGCCAGGCCAGGCGTACCGGGCACGCCTCGGAGCCGAGCTCGCTCAGCAGCTTGCGGCAGAGCAGCGTCTTGCCGGTGCCCACCTCGCCGGTCACCTTGATGAAGCCCTCTCCCTGTGCCAGCGCCCAGTTCAGCACCTGCATGGCCTCCTCATGGGGAGGCAGGCCGTAGTAGAAGCCGGTGTTCGGGGTCAGGCCAAAGGGGGCCTCCTGCAAGCCGAAGTGACTCAGGTACATGAGGACGCCCCCCCCAGGCAGAGCTCAAAGGCTCGCGGCAGGGCAACACCGGGAATAGACCAATTCAGCATCATGGCTTAGCCCTTGGGCGGATACCATTTGTCGAGCAGCTCGGAGGAGCGTTGCAGCTCCTTCTGCCAGGTATCCTTCTCCACAACTGTCGGCTTGAGCAGGATCACCAGCTCGACCTTCTTGGTGCTCTCCCGGCGGTTGGTAAAGGCCTCGCCGACCCAGGGAATGTCCCCCAGCAGCGGCACCTTGCTGACGATCTCCTGCTTGTCGGTCTTCATCAGGCCGCCGATGACGATGATGTCGCCGTTGTTGGCCTGCACCACGGTATCCGATTCGCGAATGGCGCTCTTGGCGAGCGGCAGCACCAGGGGATCCGCCGTGCCGACGTTGATGGTCTTGCTCTGCTCCTCGGTGTCGATGACGGAGGGGTGGATGTGCAGCAGCACCTTGCCCTGCTCATCGATCTGCGGGGTCACGTCCAGGGCGATGCCGGAGAAGAAGGGGGTTAGCTCCACGTTCGGCGTGACGATGGGCGCCGAGTTGCCCGAGGTGGTGGTGGTGGTCGAGGCGTTGGTGACGAAGTATTCGTCCGTCCCCACCTTGATCACCGCCTTCTGGTTGTTGGTGGCGGTGACGCGCGGGCTCGAGAGGGTGTTCACGTCCCCCTGGGTCTTGAGCAGGCTGACCGCCACGTTGAAGTTGCCATCGGATATGGTGAAACCGGCGCCGCCCCCCAGGGCCCTGAAGATCTGGTTGGGGGTCGAGGCGATGGGGCTGTCGAGCAGGGAACCGCCCCCCGTGATGCCCTTGTTGCCGTCCCAGCTGGCGGAGAGGCCGCTCCAGTCCACCCCCTGCTCGTAGCCCTCGTTGAGGGATACCTCCAGGATCCGCGCCTCCAGCACCACCTGGCGCTTGAGGTGTTCGCCGGACTGATCCAGGAACTCGCGCACCGCTTTCAGCTCCTTCGGATAGGCACGCACGGTGACCAGGCCCGCCTGGGGACTGGTGATGACGGCCCGCCCCTCGCCGGTGCCGATCAGGGACTGCAGGGCGTCCCGCAGATCGGTCCAGTAGTCGTTGTTGCTGTCCGTCTCGATCCGGGTGCCGTTGCTGTTGTTGCTGTTGCCGTTGTCCCCGTTGGAGGAGCCGAGGTTGTTGTTGTTGCCGTTGTTATTGTTGCCACTGCTGTCGAAGTTGTTGTTGCCGTTATTGTTGTTGTCGTTGGCCGTCACCCCGCCGGTGCTGACCGAGGTGCGGGAGAGGCCGCGACGGGCCATCATCAGGTAGTTGACCGGGATGGTCTCGGTGCGCAGACCCGCCGGATAGACGTGAAACACGTTGCCCTTGCGCTGCACGTCGAAGCCGTACATGTCGCCGACCGTGGCCAGCGCCTCCTGCAGGGTCACGTCTTTCAACTCCACCGAGATGGCACCGGCCACCCCGGGATGGACGGCCACGCTGTAGCGGGAGCCCTTGAACAGGGAACCGAAGAACTCCACCGCATCGACGTCATGGGCCGCGATGCGCAGCCGTTTCTCCGGAACCGCCAGGGGTTGCTGGGGACGATTGAGCTGCAGCAGTTCGCTCTGCACCGAGGGAGGCAAAGTGGTCAGCGGCGCGGTCGGGGTCTGCTCCTTCATGGCCTGCTTGAGGGCGTCTTTGGCCTGCACCGGTTCGGGGTGCTGATAGCTGGTACAAGCCGCCACCGCCAATGCGAGGGGAAGCAGACAGAAATGGTGTTTTTTCATGTTATTGGTGCACCTGACTCGCAATGAAACTCGACAAACCTGGCCCGCGGCATCCCGCGCGGAACCGACTTCACATCCGGATTTTGCTGCCAAACAGGGTCAGTGTCTGACGCTTGCCCGCCTTCTCCAGTACCACGGCATCGGCGCTGATGCCCACCAGCAGGAAACCGTCGATCCGCTGGCCCACCCGATAGCTCTGACCATCGAGCACCGCCAGCGCCGGTCCATTGCCCAGGATGACGCTCTGCAACCTGGGCAGACCGGCCCCCTTGCTCGGGCTCGCCGCCGCGCCGCTGCCGACCAGAGGGGCGGTCGGATCCTGCAACACCTCCGCCTGGGCCAGCGGGCCCAGCAGGCAGCACAACAATGTCAGCCACTTAGCCACGAATGAACTCCTTGCTGGTGCTCAGGGTGTAGATCTCCATCTCCACCGCCGCCTTGGGATGCTCGACCACCCTGTAGTCGAACCCTTTCCAGTAGAAGTGGCGGGGCAGTGCCTCCAGCGCCTTCAGGTACTGGTAGACATCGAAATAGCCCCCCTCCAGCTGGAGCCGGATCCCGTGCTTGAACAGGTTGGCCTTCTGCTCGCCGGCCATCAGCGGCTCGGGCTTGAGGGAGGTGAGCGCCAGCATATGCAGGTTGGCGGAGCGAGACAACAGGGCTTCCAGCACGGCCGGCATCTCGTGGGCCGGGATCAGATCCACCGTCTGGGCCTTGAGCTCTGCGTCCAGCCGACCGAGGGACGCCTCCACGCCAGCCAGCTGCTGGCGCACCTGGGCGTTGGGATCCCGCCCCAGCCGGGCCTGCTTGCCCTGGTTCTCTAGGGTCAGGATCTCCAGATCCCGCTGCGCCGCCGTCAGCGCCTGCCGCTCCTGGCTCAGGCGGGTGTCGGCGGCATCCAGCCAGCCGTAGATCCCGGCTGCCCCCAGCAAGATAATGCCCGTCAGCAGGATCAAGACCCGCTCCCGCAGGCTGAGGGCGGCCACACTCTGTGCCCAGGCCCGCCACTGTGCCGTCATCTCCATCATGGGGTCTCCCGTGCTATGCCGCTGAGCTGGAAGGCCAGCTGGCCTGCCTTGTCCCGGCTCAGGGTCAGCTCGCCAAACTGCTTGCCCGCCAGGGACGGAGTCTGCTTGAAGCGGTTCACCCAGGCGGGTACATCCTGACTGCGCTCGGCCACCCCGGAGAGGTTGATGCGCCCGTCACTTATCTCGATCCGTTGCAGGGAGAGGCGGGCATCCCGCAGACGGGCCAGATCCGCCATCACGCCGGCGTAGCCCTGGGATTTTTGCAGGGAGAGGCTGCCGAGCTGGCGTATCAGCGCCTGCTTGGCAGCCAGCTCCTCGCGCTTGTCGACCAGCTGCTGTTGCAGCTGACCGTCTGCCTGATGGCGCGCCAGGGCGGCATCGAGCCGTGTTGCCTCGCCGCGCTGCACATCGAGCAGCGCACGCACCTGGGCCAGCTCGCGGTCGACCCCCCGCTGTTGCCAGCCATAGAAAAAGGTGGCCGCAACCAGCAGCAGCAGGCAGCCGCCCCAGACCAGGGCCATCTGATTGAGGCTGGCCCACAGGCGCCTTGGCCTGAATTCGGCGCCATAGAGGTTGATATGGTGTTTCATCCTTCGCTCCTGCCCAGGGCCGCACCATAGGCGCAGAGGTATTCAACTCCGGCCAGCACAGCTTTGTTGGCCATGGCGGACACAGGGAAGCCGAACGCCTGCTCCAGGTGGCGCACCAGGGTGCCGATGAAGGGGGAGCCGATGGCGAGCTGCATCTGGCCCGGCTCCGGCAGCTTGAGCTGGCCCGCCAGGTAGTCGAGGGAGCGCTGGATCTCCAGCGCCAGCCCGTCGAGCATCCCCTGATCGGGCTCATGGGCCCCGGTGAGGCTGACAAAGCCGCGCAGCGGGCGCGAGAAGCAGAGGCCTCCCCGATGGAAGACCAGCAGTTGCAACTCCTGCCCCCTGGGCTGCCAGAGCAGCATGCGCACCGTCTGATCCGCCTCGTAGAGGGCCGTCATGGCCAGCTCGTCGCTGACGATGGCCTCCAGGGTCGCCACGCCGTTGACCGCATCCGCCAGCTGCTGCACCCGGCTCTTGGGAACGCAGATCACGTTGATCCTTGGTCGACCCGCAGGGGGGGTCGGCAGATCCACATAGTCCATGGCGAGCTGCAACACGGGTTCGTTGACGAAATCCTTGATGGCCCAGGGCAGGGCCCCCGCCATCTCGGCGTCGGGCACGGCGGGCTTGTCGATCTGGATCTGCTGATAAAGGCTGGCGGCCAGGGCCACCCGCACCTTAGACTTGGCCAGTCCATGCTGGGCAAACAGCTCCCCCATGGCCTTGGGCCAGTCGTGGGGGCCATTGATGGCGCGGCTGGTAAAGATGGGGACGGGTTCCACACAAGCCAGCAGGATGCGATCGCTGGCCAGCAGGAGTCCCACCTGATGGCTGGGGGGCGAACGTCGGAAAAGTGACTTCATCTAGACCCGGACCTGGCTGTATGAAACGGACTAAACCTTAACATAAACAGGCTATTAGCCTCCATATTTATGACAAACGATGCATTGACCGCCACCCTGGCGTCCTCCGGGGATGCCATCCTGGCCCCCGCTCAGGTCCCCTCGCCCCTGCACCCCGTTCACCACCCCCTGCTGGATGCTCAGGGCGTGCGGCTCTGGTGCAAGCGGGATGATCTGATCCACCCGACCCTCTCCGGCAACAAGTGGCGCAAGCTCAAGTACCATCTGCAACAGGCGCAGGAGCAGGGCAAGACCCACCTGCTGTCGTTTGGGGGGGCCTACTCCAATCACATCCACGCCCTGGCGGCGGCCGGACTCAGGTCCGGGCTGCGCACCACGGGCATCATACGCGGTGAAGCCGACACCGTCAGCAACGCAACCCTGAGTGCGGCCAGAGGCTGGGGCATGGATCTCGTTTTCGTCGACCGCCAGAGCTATCGGCGGCGCCAGGATCCGGACTGGCTGGCCCGGTTCGAGGCACCGGACACCCTGATAGTGCCGGAAGGGGGCAGTAGCCCGCTCGCCATCCCCGGGGTGGCCGAGCTGGTGGCCGAGGTGCCCTTCTCGCCGGATCTCTGGGTACTGCCCTGCGCCAGCGGCGGCACCCTGGCGGGGCTCATCGCGGGCAAGCGGGAAAGGGAGCAGATCCTCGCCATCGCCGTGCTCAAGGGGGGCGCCTTCCTCCACGATGAAGTGTGCCGGCTCAACCCGGCGGCGGCCACGACCGGCAACTGGCGGATAGCCCTGGATCACCACGACGGCGGTTACGCCAAATTCAGCCCGGCCCTGTGGCAATGGGTGCAGGCCTTCAGCGCCCACACGGGCCTGCCGCTTGAGCCCATCTACAGTGGCAAGGCGATGTGGGGACTGTTTCGGGAGCTGGCCGCGGGCCGGATCCCCCGCGGCAGCCAGGTGGTCTTCATCCACACCGGCGGCCTGCAGGGGCTGGCGGGACTCAGGGAGCAGGGCAGACTGTAAGCCAGGATCATTCACTCGCCTAGGAGGGCCCGCAGGCAGACTCCTAGACGCGGGCAGGCTCCGTCATATGGGCATCACCAGCTGCTCTGGTTCGGCGAACCAGGGCCCCTGGCCCGCGTGCACCCCGAGGTGGCGCAGCATCTTCCACTCGTCGCCGCTCTCCACCCCCACCGCGATCACCCGGGTCTGGGTATTGGCACAGCCCCCCACCAGGCTGCGCACCGCCATCTGGTTGACCTGACGCAGGTGGATCTCCCGCACCAGGCTGGGGTGCAGCTTGAGGAAGTGGATCTCGAACTCCTTGATGTACTGGGTGCTCACCACATCCTGACCGGCGTGATCTATGGCCAGTCGGCACCCCAGCATGCGCAGTGCCCGCAGCGGTCGCTTGAGCGCCTCGTAGTGACGGGTCACCTGGGATTCGGACAGTTGCAGGATCAACCCCTCGTTGATGCTGCGCGGCAGCTGGAACAGCTCGAAGAAGAGCTCCCGCTGGAACTCACGATTGAGCAGGTTCTGGGCGCTGAGGGAGAGGCTGACGGGGCAGCTCGACTCCGGTCGCTGGCGCAGCAGGCGCAGGGTCTGGGTGACCACCAGCCGGTCCAGGGGCAGCAGCAGGCCGGCCTTCTCCGCCATGGGCATGAAGACCCCCGCCTGCAGCTCCCGCCCCTGCTCGTCATGGAGGCGGATCAGCAGCTCCTGTTGCAGCACCACCTGATCCCGCTCCTGCTGCACCGGCTGCAGATAGAAGGAGATCCCCTGCTCCTCGATGCGGCGGTTGATCAGGGTACGCCAGCGCACCGTCCCCTTGTTGCTCGCCTCCTCGTCCAGGGACTTCTCGTAGAGGAACCAGCCGCTGTGGCCCTGCAGCCGCGCGCTCTTGAGGGCCAGCTCGGCCTCTTCCTGCACCTTGAGCAGGGAGTCCTCTGCCTGGTAGCAGACGGCTCCGAGGTAGACGGCCGTGTCCAGATTGACCGACTCGGGCCAGTGCAGCCGTTGCAGACTCTTGAGCAGCTGGCTGGCGCCGTCCACCATCTCGCTCTCGGACATGTTGGGCAGCAGCACGGCAAAGACCTGGCCGGCGTAGCGGGCCTGCAGGGCACCGCTGTGCTTGCGCACGAAGGTACCGATGGAGGCGCTCGCCTCCATCAGCAGATCCTGGCTCGGGCGCCCGTTCAGCTCGGGATCCAGCTCCTCCAGGCCGGCCAGCTCGATCAGCAGGACACCGCCGCTGATCACGCTCGCCTCCATGATGGCGTTTTCCAGCCGGTTGTCGAAGAAGAGGCGGTTGCCTATGCCGGTTGTCTTGTCGACGAAGGCGTTGCTGCGGATGAAGTTGTCGAACCGGCTGCGCTCCTTGCGGGCATCGGCCAGTTCGGCCAGCAGATGGGTGAGGGCCTGGCTGGCGGAGAGGGGCCATTCGTCGGCGGGATCATGGGCCAGCTTGGTGAGCTTGCCATCCAGGATCAGCTGGGCCCGCTCCGCCAGCAGTTCGGCACCGCGCAACTGCTGGCGCAGCCAGCGGATGGAGTACCAGAGGCCGAACACCACGATGAAGACCCCGAGGGAGATGCCGAACATGGCCTGCATGGAGTACTCGAACTCCTTGAAGGGCCTGTCCAGCTTGAATTCGGCCTGCATGCCGGCCTGATTGGGAATGGCCTTGCTGTAGGGGATCAGCAGACTCTCGTCCGTCTGCTGCTGCACATCGCGAAACCAGTAGACCCGCTGGCTATCCTGGCGGATCTCCAGCTCGACCACGTGGGAGGCCCGCAGCAGGGAGGGCAGCCAGCGGGCAAGGGCCTGCTGATCGTCGGTCACCCCCAGTTGCTTGTCGATGATCTCCACCAGGGAGTCGACCCGGTTTTGCTGCAGCTCCATCCCCATCTGGCGGAAACTGAAGACCCCGCCGAGCATCACCACGGCCATGGCCGCGATCACGCACAGCGTAATAAAGGAGACGAGTTGAGTGGTCAGTTTCATGTGCCTTTCCGTAGCCGACAGCATCCATAAGGCCTCATGGTATCAGCCTTGGCCAAACCCCGCCTATGGTTGCAGATCCCGCTTCTGCAAATAAGCGTCAGGGCCGCTCATGGCTGGGGGTGACCGCTGGTGAAGGAAGAGACTCGGGGGGAGGAGAAAATCGGGCAGCCGGCTGGGCAGCGGACAGAAAAATGGTCCCACTGCGGGGACCAAAAGAAACACTCATATCAAAACTAACACTCTGTGCTACTGACAAAAATAGATACAGGAGTATTGAACACACGGTGAGTCAAACCGCCCCGCTACTCTAGCCATTTCAGATAAGCTGGACAATTGTCATTTATGACAGGTCAGCGATTGAATCTTCACCACTCGTTTTGTCATATTGTTGTTTATCAATGCATTATGAATGTTGTTCCAAGTGTGACCGATACGACTCAAATCGATGCAGCTAATGCTATGATGTTGCCATCCATTTGTATCCCATGCACCCATCAGGCAGGTACCCCTTGCGACGAGCGTCTCCCTTCTGGATCAGTCTGCTGCTGCTCTGCCTGCCCGTGCTGGCGAGCCTGCCCCTCAGCCAGCTGCTGGGCAATCCCCTGGCCCACCATCTGTTGCAGGAGAAGAAGGCGCAGATAGAGGCCGCGCTGGCGGAGCGCCACGATGAGCTGGACCAGAGCATTCGCGCCCAACTGTCCAGCTTCGCCTTCGATTGCGGCCCCGCAGACATGGCCCTGTTGCGGGATCCCCGTTTCTACAGCCGCCACATCCGGCTGCAGGGCCTCATCCTCGCCTCCGGCGGCGGCTGTTCCAGTCTGGGGGAGGATCTTCCCCTCGCCACCGTCTCGCTGCCCCCCTACCCCGAACCGGAGCAGTTTGGCCTCGCGGCCACCCAGGCCCGCTTCAACACAGAGCAGGAGCTGGTCGCCTATTTCAGGCAGGGCGGCAATATCGCCTACTGGGTGCTGAACAACAGCTGGAGCCACGATCTGCTGCAATCTCCCTGCCCGGGCTGTTTCTATTTCGAGTTTGGCCAGCAACACCCTGATGGCATCACGCAGCCATTTTCCCGTGGGGACAGCGCCATCAAGAAGGACAAGAGCAGCCAGAGCCTGAGTTTCTTTACGCCAGACACCCACATCCGGCAGACCCTGTGGGCGGGCAAGGCGCTGGAGGAGTATGCGAAGCGGCAGGCCCGCCACTATGGTCTCCTGTATGGCGGCGCTCTGGGACTCCTGCTGGTCGCCGCCTACTGGGTGCTGCGCAACTACCGCCGCTCCCTCAAGGGACTGCTGCAGGCAGCCCTGGTGCGGCGCGAGTTCGTCCCCTTCTATCAGCCCATAGTGGACAGCCGCAGCAAGAAGGTGGTCGGTTTCGAGGCGCTGCTGCGCTGGCAGCGGGGTCGGGAGCTGGTGCCCCCAGGCACCTTCATCGACTATGCGGAGGAGCAGGGGCTGATCCTGCCCATGACGGAGCAACTGCTGGAGCGGGTCATCGCGGATCTGCCCTGGCTGGAGCCGACCCAGTGGGTCAGCGTCAACATAGTAGCCGCCCACCTGGAACAACCCCATCTGCGGCCCCTGTTGCAGCGCCACGACTGGCCCTCCCCGGCCAGGCTCACCTTCGAGCTGACCGAGCGCAAGCCGATCACCGATATCAAGGCGGCCATGGGGGAGATAGCGCTGCTGCAGGAGAAGGGGTATCACTTCAAGCTGGATGACTTCGGCACAGGCTATGGCGGCTTCGCCTACCTGCAGCGCCTCGGCATCCGCCAGATCAAGATCGACAAGATGTTCGTCGACACCATAGGCACGGACGACCTCAAACGCAGCGTGCTGGACGCCACCATCGCCTTTGGCCACGAATCAGGCATGGAGATGATCGCCGAGGGGGTCGAGACCCAGGAACAGGTCGACTACCTGCACCGCCATGGGGTCCACCTGATCCAGGGTTATGTCTATGCCAGACCCATGGCCCTGACCAAGCTGAAGATCTGGCTGCTGGCATGGCGACAGAGCCAGCCCGGCGGGCAATGAGAAAGAAACCTCAGGGTCCCCGCCCGGGGATCCTCATCTTTTGCAACAAAATGATCCTCCTCTGACGGGACAACTCCCTTTATCATGAACTGGCGCGCCACCCCGGTGGCGCGACCTGCTGTCTCCCTACCCGTCGGCCACGGCCGCCCCGAGATGAGAACCACTGCCTATGAAGTCATTTATCCGGCAAGAGATTGCCCTGCCCGTCGGCCTGCTGACCCTGCTCTTCTTCAAGACCCTGGGCAGCGACCTGCTGACAGAAGCAACCCCCCTTGCGGTCTACCTGCCGGTGTCACTGGCCCTGCTCGCCATCGTCACCTGGGCCATCTTCTCCGTCGTGCGTCACTCCGACGCCCTGGCCATCAAGCTGGGCGAACCGTTCGGCACCCTGATCCTGACTCTGTCGGTCATCTCCCTCGAGGTGGTGATGATCTCCTCCGTGATGCTGACCGGCGACCCCAACCCCACCATGGCCCGCGATACCATGTTCGCCGTGGTGATGCTGGTGAGCACCGGGCTGGTTGGCTTCACCCTGCTGTTTGGCGGCTGGCGCTATCACACCCAGAACTTCAATCTGGACGGGGTCAAATCCTATCTGGTGGCCATCATTCCCCTGGCCCTGCTCTGCCTGGTGTTGCCGAACTTCACCCAGGGCGGCACCCTGGGCGGGCTCTCCAAGGCCATGTCCTGGATGCTGATCATCATTTCCATCCTGCTCTATGGCGTCTTCCTGCTGATCCAGACCCGCAGCCACAGCCACTTCTTCGTCGACAGCGACCACGAGGATCACGAGGAACACCACGGCCCGCTGCAGAGCAACGTCTATCACACCCTGCTGCTGCTCGCCTACCTGGTGGTGGTGATCCTGCTGGCCAAGACCCTGGCCATCCCCATCAACTACGGGGTCCATGTGATGGAGGCCCCGGCGGCCCTGGGCGGCTTCATCGTGGCCTGTATAGTGCTGGCCCCCGAGGCGGTCGGCGCCATCAAGGCCGCCTTCAACAACCAGTTGCAGCGCGCCATGAACCTCTACTTCGGCTCCGTGCTGGCCACCATAGCCCTGACGGTCCCCTCTGTGCTCTTCATCGGCGCCCTGATGGGGCAGGAAGTGCGCCTCGGCCTCTCCCCTGCCGACATGGTGCTGCTCATCACCACTCTCATGGTGTGCAAGGTAACCTTCAGCAGCGGCCGCACCAATGTGCTCCATGGCGCCACCCACCTGGTGCTGTTTGTCGTTTATCTGTTCCTGATGTTTGAACACGAATAACCGGCGCCAGCACTCCCCCCGGTGCTGTTTGTCGTTTATCTGTTCCTGATGTTCGAACACGAGTAGCCGGCGCCAGCACTCACTCCGGTGCTGTTCGTGGTCTATCTGTTCCTGATGTTCGAACACGAATAACCCCGTACCACCAGCAACGAAAAGACCGCCCATTGGGCGGTCTTTTGTTATGGGCGGATAACCGCTTAGAGGCTGGGCAGCACCCCGGCCGGGATCAGATCGTTGTAGCTGGCGGCGCCCAGCAGGGCGGCGGCGGCCTCGATGTCCGGCGAGAAGTACCTGTCCTTGTCGTAGAAGCTGACCTCTTCACGCAGCCGTCCCTTGGCCAGCTCGATGAGCTCGGTGCTGCGCAGGGGCGCGCGGAAGTCCAGGCCCTGGGCGGCGGCGAGCAGCTCGACCGCCAGTATGCCGCGGGTGTTCTCCGCCATGTCCGCCAGACGGCGACCGGCGAAGGTGGCCATGGAGACGTGATCCTCCTGGTTGGCGGAGGTGGGCAGGCTGTCCACCGAGGCCGGATGCGCCAGGGTCTTGTTCTCGGAGGCCAGCGCCGCCGAGGTGACCTGGGCGATCATGAAGCCGGAGTTGACGCCTCCATTGTTGACCAGGAAGGCCGGCAGGCCCGACATGCGGGAATCGATCAGCAGCGCCATGCGCCGCTCGGACAGCGACCCGATCTCGGCGATGGCCAGGGCCAGGTTGTCGGCGGCGAAGGCCACCGGCTCTGCGTGGAAGTTGCCGCCAGAGAGGATCTCCTCGTCCTCGGCGAACACCAGGGGGTTGTCGGAGACCGCATTGGCCTCGCACACCAGCACCTCGGCGGCGTGGCGGATCTGGGCCAGACAGGCCCCCATCACCTGGGGCTGGCAGCGCAGGGAGTAAGGATCCTGCACCTTCTCGCAGTTGTGGTGGGACATGCCGATCTCGCTGCCGTCCACCAGCAGGTGGCGGTAGCAGGCGGCCGCATCGATCTGGCCGCGCTGGCCGCGCACTTCGTGAATGCGGGCATCGAACGGACGGCGGCTGCCAAGCGCCGCCTCCACACTCATGGCGCCTATGGTGATGGCACCGGCGAACAGATCCTCGGCATGGAACAGCCCCTCCAGCGCGAACGCCGTGCTCGCCTGGGTGCCGTTGAGCAGGGCCAGCCCCTCCTTGGGTGCCAGGGCGATGGGCTCGAGCCCGGCAATCTTGAGCGCAGTGGCGGCGTCGATCAGCTCGCCCTTGTGGCGGGCCTTGCCTTCGCCTATCAGCAGGCAGCTCATATGGGCCAGGGGCGCCAGGTCGCCGGAGGCGCCGACGGAGCCCTTCTTCGGCACCACCGGATAGACTTCGGTGTTGATGAGGCGCATCAGGGCCTCGAGCACCGTCAGCCGGATGCCGGAGAAGCCGCGGGCCAGGGAGTTGACCTTGAGCACCATCATCAGCCGCACGGTGGCGTCATTCATGTACTCACCGATGCCGGCGGCATGGGAGAGCACGATGGAGCGTTGCAGCTCGTCCAGCTGCTCTACCGGGATCCGGGTGTTGGCCAGCAGGCCAAAGCCGGTGTTGATGCCGTAGACCACGCGGTTTTGCTCTATCACCTTGGTGACCACGGCGGCGGAGGCGTGGATCCCCGCCAGGGCTGCCGGATCCAGGCTGACATGCACAGGCTCGCGGCTGACGCGGCGCAGGGTGGCGAGGCAGAGCTTGCCCGGTTGCAGATTGAGTTCGAACATCTTATTTCACCCCTTTGCTGGTCGCGTCGATCATCGGCAGATCCAGTTTCGCCTCATGGGCACAGTTGATGGCAATCTCGTAGCCGGCGTCGGCGTGACGCATCACCCCGGTGGCCGGATCGTTGCGCAGCACGCGGCCGACCCGCTTGGCGGCGTCATCGGTGCCGTCACAGACGATCACCACGCCGGAGTGCTGGGAGAAGCCCATGCCGACACCACCACCGTGGTGCAGGGAGACCCAGGTTGCGCCGCCGGCGGTGTTGAGCAGGGCGTTGAGCAGCGGCCAGTCGGAGACGGCGTCCGAGCCGTCCATCATGGATTCGGTCTCGCGGTTCGGGCTCGCCACCGAACCGGAGTCCAGGTGGTCGCGGCCGATCACCACGGGGGCTTTCAGCTCGCCGTTCTTCACCATCTCGTTGAAGGCGAGACCCAGGCGCACTCTATCCTTGACCCCGACCCAGCAGATCCGTGCCGGCAGGCCCTGGAAGGCGATGCGCTCGCGGGCCATGTCGAGCCAGTTGTGCAGGTGGGGATCGTCCGGGATCAGCTCCTTCACCTTCTGGTCGGTCTTGTAGATGTCTTCCGGATCACCGGACAGAGCCACCCAGCGGAAGGGGCCAATGCCCTCGCAGAACAGCGGACGAATGTAGGCCGGGACGAAGCCGGGGAAGTCGAAGGCGTTTTTCACCCCCTCCTCCAGCGCCATCTGGCGGATGTTATTCCCATAATCGAGCGTGGCGGCGCCACGGGATTGCAGGGTCAGCATGGCTTCCACCTGACGGGCCATGGAGTGACGAGCCGCCTGGTTCACCTCCTGGGGCGCGGATTTTTGCAGCTCGCGCCACTGGGCGACGCTCCACCCTTGCGGCAAGTAGCCATGGATCGGGTCGTGGGCCGAGGTCTGGTCGGTTACCACATCCGGGGTGATGCCACGGGCCACCAGTTCGGCGAAGACGTCGGCGGCGTTGCCGAGCAGGCCGACGGAGACGGCGGTGCCGCTCTGCTTGGCCTCCTCGACCATGGCCAGCGCCTCATCCAGGCTATGAGCCTTCTTGTCGACGTAGCGGGTCTTCAAGCGAAAATCGATGCGGGTCTCGTCGCACTCCACGGCGATCATGGAGAAGCCGGCCATGGTGGCGGCCAGGGGCTGGGCGCCGCCCATACCGCCCAGGCCCCCGGTGAGGATCCAGCGCCCCTTCGGTTCGCCGTTGAAGTGCTGGTTCGCCACCGCGAAGAAGGTCTCGTAGGTGCCCTGCACTATCCCCTGGGTGCCGATGTAGATCCAGGAGCCGGCGGTCATCTGGCCGTACATCATCAAACCCTTCTTATCGAGTTCGTTGAAGTGCTCCCAGTTGGCCCAGTGGGGCACCAGGTTGGAGTTGGCGATCAGCACCCGGGGCGCGTCCTTGTGGGTCTGGAACACCCCGACCGGCTTGCCGGATTGCACCAGCAGGGTCTGGTCGTCCTCGAGACGGGTCAGCACCTCGACGATCTTGTCGTAGCAGGCCCAGTTGCGGGCGGCGCGGCCGATGCCACCATAGACCACCAGGGACTGGGGATGCTCGGCCACTTCCGGATCCAGGTTGTTCATCAGCATCCGCAGGGGCGCCTCGGTCAACCAGCTCTTGGCGGTCAACTCGGTGCCGCGGGGGGCGCGAATGACCCGGCTCGGGTCGTGACGGGGATCCTGGTGTTGCACAGACATAGACACTCCTTGTTTATCAATGCAGCCGCCATGCGGGGGCACAGTGCCCCCTGGCGAGTCGGCCGACTACTTGGTTAGTTGATGGACCAGCCGGGCGGCCACGCGGGCGCTGCGGTTGTCCAGATCCAGACTCGGGTTGTACTCGGCCAGATCGGCGAGCCTGAGCTTGCCGCTGGCCCGGATATGGGCGATCAGGGGTTCGATGACCGCCAGCTCCACGCCGCGGGCGGCGGGAGCGCTCACTCCCGGCATCACCGCCGCCGGCAGCACGTCGAGATCGATGGTGAGGTAGAGGTGGTCGCAACGGGCGATAAAGGCATCCAGCCCGTTGAGCAAGGCTGGCAGCTCGGCCTGGGTCATGGCCTCGTCCAGCACGTGCCAGACTCCCAGCGCCTCGGCGCGGGCAAAGAGTGCCGCCGTGTTGGCGGTCTCCGCCACCCCGAGGCAGGCGTAGGTAAAGGGCGTGCCCTGGGCGGCGCACTGCTCGGCGATCTGGAAGAAGGGGGTGCCCGAGCTTGCCTGCTCCTGCTTCATGCGCAGATCGAAGTGGGCATCGAAGTTGATGATGCCGACCCGGCCCTTGCCGCCCAGATGGCGATTGAGGCCACTCCAGCTGCCAAACGCCACCTCGTGGCCGCCCCCCAGCACCAGGGGGAAGTGACCCAGATCCAGCGCACGGGCGACCCGCTCCGCCAGACGGTCGTGGGCGGCATCGAGATCGCCGTCCTCGCAGGCCAGATCGCCGCCGTCATGGACGGGGGCGCTCAGGTGCCAGGCGGTGTTGGCCAGCAGCTTGCGCACCGCCAGCGGGGCCGCGGCGGCGCCGACCCGCCCCTTGTTGCGGCGCACCCCCTCGTCACAGGCAAAACCGAGCAGCACCACGCCGGGCTCGCTGTCGGCTTGCCAGGGTTTCACCTTGTCGTGCCAGCGCAGGGCCAGTTCACCATCTTCCGGATCCTGGCGTCCCTGCCAGAGCGACATGTCGGCCATGTTGAACTTATCCATGGAGCGTCTCCTCCCCGTTGAGTACCCGGCTGACCAGCTGATCGACCCCGATCAGGTAGCTGATCTCGGAGGGGTGGGCGCAATTCCAGATCAGAAAATCGGCCTGCATGCCCACTCTCAGCTGCCCCAGACGCTCCTGCTCGCCGAGCGCCCGGGCGGCGTGGCGGGTCACCCCGGCCATGGCCTCAACCGGCGTCAGGCCGAACAGGGTGCAGGCCATGTTCATGGCCATGCGCAGGGAGACGATGGGGGCCGTGCCCGGGTTGATGTCGGAGGAGACCGCCATGGGCACGCCCGCCTTGCGCAGGGCGGCGACCGGCGGCAGCTTGGTCTCCTTCAGGAAATAGAAGGCGGTAGGCAGCAGGGTGGCGACCACGCCACGGTGGGCCAGCGCCTGGATCCCGTCCTGATCCAGATACTCCAGGTGATCCACCGAGAGGGCGCCGAAGTTGGCGGCGAGGGTGCTGCCCCCCAGGTTGGAGAGCTGCTCCATGTGCCCCTTCACCGCGAGATTGTATTGATCCGCCGCCAGATAGACCTGCTCGGTCTGGGCCAGGGAGAAGCCGATGTGCTCGCAGAAGACGTCCACCGCATCCGCCAGACCCGCCTCGGCCGCCGCCGGGATGATCTCCTGGCAGATGGTCTCGACCCAGGAGTCGGGATCGTCGCGGTACTCCGGCGGCACCGCATGGGCCGCCAGCAGGGTGGTCTTGACCCGGATCGGCAGCGCCTCCCCCAGCCGGCGGGCGACCCGCAGCATCTTGAGCTCGTCCGCCAGGGTGAGGCCGTAGCCAGACTTGATCTCTACCGTGGTGACCCCTTCCCGGATCAGGGACTTGATCCTCGGCACCGCCAGCTCATAGAGCTGATCCTCGCTGGCGGCCCGGGTGGCGCGCACGGTGGAGAGGATGCCACCCCCCTTGCGGGCGATGTCGCTGTAGGGCACGCCCTGCTGGCGCAGCTCGAACTCCTCGGCCCGGCTGCCGGCAAAGATGAGGTGGGTGTGACAGTCGATGAGGCCAGGGGTCACCAGCCTGCCCTTCATGTCACGCCAGTGGGCGGGATGGGGCCCCTTGAGATCCTGCATGGGGACCAGGGCGTGGATCCTGCCCTCATGCACACCGAGGGCATGAGGTTCTAGCAGACCGTAGTCCGCCAGATCGGAGCGCAGGGTGGCGGGTGTCACGTTGAGCCAGACCCGCTCGCAGTTCAACAGTTCCTTGTTCATACCGACCTCTAAATGTATATACAATAATTTATAGCCGATCTCTGACGAGAAAGAAAGGATCAAGTTCACATCTTGATAACAGCGGTTTCATTAGAGTTTAAGCACAAAAAAGCCCACCAAGGGGTGGGCTTTCAAAACAAGATATGTATATACAATTAAGTCAATCGGGTCTTGGAGCTCAGCTTGTAGCGGGAGCCTGGCGAGAGCAGGCGGGCATAGGAGACCAGAAAGCCATCCGACCAGGTGCGGCGATGCAGCAGCAGGCAGGGGGTATCGACCCTCACCTGCAGCAAGCCCGCCTCGCCGGCGCTCGGCAGCACCGCCTCCACCACGTGCTCCATCTCGGAGAGCGGGCAGACTTCCATCAGGTAGCTATTCGGCGTCTGCCTCGTGAAGTCCTGCTCGCCATAGCCAGGCAGGCGCTCGGCATCGACGAAACGCTCCTCCAGCTGCAGCGGCTCCCCATCGGCCTGATGGACGATGAGGCTGTGGAAGGTGGGCGCCCCGACCCGCAAACCCAGTCGCACCGCCACCTTCTCGTCGGCGGCCTGGCGCTGCAGGCGGATCACCCGGGCGCTGTACTGGCTCCCCCGCTCGGCTATCTCGTCGGCTATGTTGCGAATGGCCAGCAGCGGCGACTCGGCACGCCTGTCCGCCACGAAGCTGCCGGATCCGGCGGTGCGATTGAGCCAGCCCTCGGCCACCAGTTCACGCAGCGCCTTGTTGACCGTCATCCGGCTCACGGCAAACTGCTCACACAGGGCGGCCTCGGTCGGGATCCTGTCGCCCGCCTGATAGTGGCGCTCGCGGATCCCGTCCAGGATGTGCTGTTTGATCTGCAGATAGAGGGCGGGTGCCACCAATGGGGTCCTCAGCGACGACGGTGAGGCGGACGCATGTCCGGCCAGGCGCGGTAGACGTCCGGGATCTGGTCAGGGCCGCTGATGCAGAGATCGAGATCGTGCAGCAGACCGTCCTTGATGCCGTAGATCCAGCCGTGCACCGCCAGCTCCTGCCCCTTGCGCCAGGCATTCTGGATGATGGTGGTGTGGCAGACGTTGGCGACCTGCTCGGCCACGTTCAGCTCGCACAGGTAGTCGAAGCGCTCGTGCTCATCCTCGATGGCTTCGAGCTCTTCGCCGTACTTGAAGTAGACATCCTTGATGTTGCGCAGCCAGTTGTCGATGAGGCCCAGCTCCTGGTTCTGCATCGCCGCCTTGACGCCGCCGCAGCCGTAGTGGCCGCAGACGATGATGTGCTTCACCTTGAGCACCTCCACCGCGTATTGCAGCACGGAGAGGCAGTTGAAATCGGTGTGTACCACCAGGTTGGCGACGTTGCGGTGGACGAAGACATCCCCCGGCAGCAGCCCCATCAGCTGGTTGGCGGGAACCCGGCTATCGGAGCAGCCGATCCAGAGGTACTCGGGGGCCTGCTGGGCGGAGAGGGTAGCGAAGAAATTGGGATCTTCGGCCTTGATCCGTTCCGCCCACTCGCGGTTATTGGTAAACAGGTCGTTCAACAGTTTCACTTCTGCTCTCCCTAACTGTGGCAGTGGCGGCAACATACCATACACAAGGGTAACCAAGGCAAGGCCGACCAGATCCTGGTGAAACAAAAACAGGGCCATCAGGCCCTGTTTTCCAGAAGAGAATGCCCTCAGGCATCCATGGCGTCTTTCAGCTTCTTGAGTGCGTTCTTCTCAAGCTGACGCAGGCTCGGCGAATGCCCTCAGGCGGCCATCGCATCCTTCAGCTTCTTGAGCGCATTTTTCTCAAGCTGACGCACACGCTCGGCGGACACACCATAGTTGTCTGCCAGCTCCTGCAAGGTGGTCTTGCTCTCCTCATCCAGCCAGCGGGCGCGGATGATGTGCTGGCTGCGCTCGTCCAGGGTCGCCATGGCCGCGCTCAGGCGACGGGTGGCGTGACTGTCCCAGTTGTCGTTCTCTATGGTGGCGGCCAGATCGGAAGACTTGTCTTCCAGATAATGGACGGGGGCGAAGCCGCCTTCATCCTCATCGTCACCGACCAGATCGAAGGCCTGATCGTAGTTGCTCATGCGCGCTTCCATCTCGGTGACGTCGGCGGCAGAGACCCCGAGGTCGGCAGCAACGGCCTGAACCTCTTCGTGGTTCAGCCAGCCCAGACGCTTCTTGGACTTGCGCAGGTTGAAGAACAGCTTGCGCTGGGCCTTGGTGGTGGCCACCTTGACCATGCGCCAGTTGCGCAGCACATATTCGTGGATCTCGGCCTTGATCCAGTGCACGGCGAAGGAGACCAGACGCACGCCCACACTCGGGTCGAAGCGCTTGACCGCCTTCATCAGGCCGATGTTGCCTTCCTGCACCAGATCGGCCTGAGGCAGGCCATAGCCGGAGTAGCTCTTGGCCACGTGAACGACAAAACGCAGATGCGACATGACCAGCTGACGGGCAGCCTCGAGATCGCCACCCTGCTGCAAACGCATCGCCAGTTCACGCTCTTCCTCCGCGCTCAGCACGGGGATCGAGTTGACGGCTTGGATATAGCCTTCCAGACTACCTTGCGGAATCAGAGCCATAGTGCGTTGCAATGAAGTTCCCATGTTCTACCTCTTACTTTTCAATCGAATCAGTCTAACACCCTGAGAGGGTCTGTCTACTGACCGGGGGTCATTCTGCGGCCCATATCAAACATCAGTCAAACATCGGCCCCGGCATGAACCCGGCCTATCTTAGGCTGACGGGATGAATCATAAATGAACGGTCAAAAAAAAGGGGTCACAATGAAGGACCCCTGAAAAGTAGCATGCTAAGTCCATTGTTGCGGAGCTCGCAACCTTCACATGCTTGCCAAGTCAGACGAGCAAGGCAGAGGGGCCACACCCGTATACATTCTGTTGCACTAGATAGACTGTTTATAAATCAAAAGGTTCACAGGATCCAAATATGATCCTTGGCGCAGGCATCATTCAGATTACTCTGAGAAAGTGACCCGTGCCAGAAACGGGCCACTCTTTTACTTGATCCAGTTCGCAAAATCCAGCGCTTTAAAATGCTGATAAATTAATCAGGATGGTTCTATGTCACGAATGTGTCTGTGCACCGAGAACCAGGACGCAATCAGCCCCAGCAGCGCGCCGAGCAGTATCAGGTTGAAGCCGTCGAACGCCCCCATCCCCACCAGCCGGAAGTTGCTGTTGTAAAGCCCCGCCAGCTCCTTCACCACTCCCTCGCTCCAGATCACCATCACCTCGGTCAGCCACCAGGCCAGCATGCCGCCGATCACCCCGAACCAGATGCCGGTATAGAGGAAGGGGCGGTGGATGAAGGCATCGGTCGCCCCCACCAGCTTGAGCACTTCGATCTCGGATCTCTGGTTGAGGATATTGAGTCTGAGGGTGTTGCCGACGATCAGCAGCACCGCTGAGAGCAGCAGCACCGCTATGCCGGTGATGGTGTGACGCAGCAGGTTCATGATCCCCTGCAGCCGGGTCAGCCACTGCAGATCCAGCTTGCCCTGCTCGATGCCGGGTTCGTTCTCCAGCTTGGCGAGCAGCTCGGCGGCCCCTTCCGGGTTCTGCCAGCGCGGATCCGGGATCACGCTCAACACAGGCGGCAGCGGGTTGCTGTCGAGGTAATCGAGGGCATCGCCGAAACCGGAGATCTCGCGAAACTCCTTGAGCGCCTCGTCCCGGTTCATATAGGTGACGGACTCCACCTCGGGATAGAGCAGGATCCGCTGCTTCATGTCGAGGATGCTCTGCTCCGGCAGATCCTTGCGCAGATAGAGGGAGATCTGGGAGCTGGTCTGCCAGCTCCCCTCCACCACCTCGGCGTTTTTCAGCAGCACGTGGAAGCAGGAGGGCAGCGCCAGGCTGACCCCGAGCACCGCCAGCGTCATCAGGGAGGCGAGCGGATTGCGCCACAGCTCTCCCAGACTGGCAAAGGCCTGACGCACGTGGTCCACACCGTACATCATCAGACGGCGAAGCGGCGGCTGTTTATGACGAACTATGGCCATCAGCTCTCCTCCTGCTCTTGGGAATACATGCGCCCTGCCTTCAGGGTCAGGGTGCGATAGCGCATCCGGGCGATCAGCCCCAGATCGTGAGTGGCAATCAGCACCGAGACCCCGAAGCGGTTGAACTCCTCGAACAGTCGCATGATGTCCATGGAGAGCTGAGGATCCAGGTTGCCGGTCGGCTCATCCGCCAGCAGCAGAGGCGGCTTGTTGACGATGGCCCGGGCGATGCCGACCCGCTGCTGCTCACCGCCGGAGAGCATGCGCGGCTGGTAGCGCTCCTTGCCGAGCAGGCCGACCTTGTCCAGCGCCGCCGCCACCCGCTTGTTGATGTCGGCATGGCTGTAGCCATCGATCACCAGGGGCAGGGCCACGTTGTCGAACACGGTTCTGTCCATCAGCAGCCGGTGATCCTGAAAGATCATCCCGATCTGGCGGCGCACATAGGGGATCTGGCTGCGCTGGATATGGCTGACGTCATCGCCATGGAAGAAGACGCGACCATCGGTCGGCCGCTCCATCACGCTGATGAGCTTGAGGAGGGTACTCTTGCCCGCCCCCGAGTGGCCGGTCAGGAAGGCCATCTCCCCCTTGCGCAGGTGGAAGCTGACTTTCTGCAGCGCCTGATGGCCACCGCTGTATACCTTGCTGACCTTGTCAAAACGAATCATAACGGTTCCCTGACAGTGACAAACCCCGACCGGGATCGAGGTGGATCATACCCTGAGAGTGACAAGCCCCGACCGGAGTCGGGGCTGGGACACTGCTCATCGCGGCTGAGCTGGCGCATCGCGGCCAGACTCATTCATCGCGACTGAACAACGCCTCGATAAAGTCGTTGGCGACGAAGGGACGCAGATCGTCGATCCCCTCGCCCACCCCGATGTAGCGGATCGGGATCTGGAACTTGTCGGCCACCGCGAAGATGACGCCGCCCTTGGCGGTCCCGTCCAGCTTGGTGAGGGTGATGCCGGTCAGGCCCACCGCCTCGCTGAACAGCTTGGCCTGGCTCAGGGCGTTCTGGCCTGTGCCCGCATCCAGGGTCAGCATGATCTCGTGGGGTGCCTCTTCATCCAGCTTCTTCATCACCCGCACCACCTTCTTGAGCTCTTCCATCAGGTTGCTCTTGTTCTGCAGGCGACCGGCGGTATCGGCGATCAGCACATCGGCGCCACGGGAGCGGGCGGCCTCGATGGCGTCATAGATGACGGAGGCGGAGTCGGCGCCGGTATGCTGGGCAATAACCGGAATGTTGTTGCGCTGACCCCACACCTGCAACTGCTCGACCGCAGCGGCACGGAAGGTATCCCCCGCCGCCAGCATGACGCTCTTGCCCTCGGCCTGGAACTGCTTGGCCAGCTTGCCGATGGTGGTGGTCTTGCCGACGCCGTTCACGCCGACCATCAGGATCACATAGGGCTTCTTGCCGGTGTCGATCACCAGCGGCTGCTCGACCTTGGCCAGCATCTCGCCCATGTCCTGCTTGAGCAAGCCATAGAGCGCCTCGGCATCCTTGAGCTGCTTGCGATCCGCGTGCTGCACCAGGCCTTCGATGATGCGGCTGGTGGTATCCACGCCGAGATCGGCGGTCAGCAGCTGGGTCTCCAGCTCCTCGAACAGCTCGTCATCGATCTTCTTGCCACGGAACAGGCCGAAGAAACCGGAGCCGATATTCTCCCTGGTGCGCACCAGACTGCGCTTGAGGCGGGCAAAGAAGCCCTCCCGCTGCGGCTTGTCCTGGGTGTCGTCGTCCACCTTGGCGGCCAGCGGCAGGGCGGCCAGGGCAGCGGCTTCAGCCTCCATCGCGGCGACCAGACGCAGATCTTCCGCTCGCTGGGCCTCTTTGGCGATATGGGCCTCTTCCGCAGCCTGAGCTTCAGCGGCGATACGAGCCTCTTCCGCGGCACGGGCTTCGGCGGCAATACGGGCCTCTTCTGCGGCGCGAGCCTCGGCGGCGATACGCGCCTCTTCGGCGGCGCGAGCTTCGGCGGCGATACGGGCTTCTTCTGCGGCGCGAGCTTCGGCGGCAACACGGGCCTCTTCGGCGGCCTGCGCCTCGGCGGCAACGCGAGCAGCTTCGGCAGCCTGTGCCTCAGCAGCAACACGGGCGGCTTCCGCAGCTTGCGCCTCGACGGCAACGCGGGCGGCTTCCGCAGCTTGTGCTTCAGCGGCAATGCGTGCAGCTTCGGCGGCTTGTGTCTCAGCGGCAACGCGTACAGCTTCGGCAGCTTCCGCAGCTTGTGCCTCGGCGGCAACGCGAGCGGCTTCCGCAGCCTGCGCCTCGGCGGCAACGCGGGCAGCGTCGGCGGCCTCTGCCTCGGCGGTGATCAGCGCCTCATTGACGATGACGGGCTCGAGTTCGGAGGCAGGTTCCTCCACCACCAGGGGGCCTTCATCAGGGGTCGCCAGGGGCGCCTCGTGCAATACAGCAGGGGCCTCGGTCAGGGAAACATCAGCGACGGGAGCGGGGGCAACGGTGGCCTCGGACTCGGCGACAGCCGGGGTGGCGTCAGGGGCCTGTGATTGGACGGCCTCAGCCTCTTCTTTCTTGCGGCCGAAACCCAGCCAGGAAAACAAACCTTTTGCCATCTAAAAATACTCACATCAAAGGCTGACTGCTAAGATAGCCGTCCCTCGGCGGGTCGGCATAAAAATGAACCGCCTTATACTACCACTTTATTTTCTGACGACGAAACGCGATGCCCAGAGTGAAATCCAGCCGTAACAGCCCGAGCAAGAGCCCAGCCCCCCAGGGGCGAGCGGGCGTGGTAAGAATCATCAGCGGCCAGTGGAAGGGCCGAAAACTGCCGGTCAGGGATGTGGACGGACTCAGACCCACCACGGATCGCGTCAAGGAGACCATCTTCAACTGGCTGGCCCCCCATGTCCGCGGTGCCCGCTGCCTCGATCTGTTTGCCGGCAGCGGCGGCCTGGGGCTGGAGGCGCTGTCGCGCTACGCCGAGCAGGTGACCCTGGTCGAGATGGACAAGGGCGCAGCCGATCAGCTCAAGAAAAACCTGCTCACCCTGGGTTCAAGCCAGGGGCAGGTGATCCAGGCCGATGCGGTGAGCTGGCTGCAAGGTCCGGCCACCCCCTTCGATCTGGTGTTCCTGGATCCGCCGTTTCGCCGTGAGCTGCTGCCCCAGGTGTGCGAGCTGCTGGAGCAGCGTGGCTGGCTGGCACCGGACGCCCTCATCTATCTTGAACGGGAAAAGGAGATGAGCGATCTCCCCCTGCCTGCCAGCTGGCAACAGCTCAAGGACAAACAAGCGGGTCAGGTCAGCTACCAGCTCTATCTGCGGGACAGCAAGGATGACGCTGCGGTTTAAATGCCGGGTAGGTGCGGGAGCTGGGCGCGATGCCCCTCCCCGTCAACTTGCGCAACGACTCAAGGACAAGCAGGCCGGTCGGGTCTGCTATCAACTCTATGTACGGGAGATAAGCGATGAAGCGGGTGTTTAATCTATTGGCGATGGGCGTGCTGTTGTTCTTCTGGCTCGGCGTGGTGCTCGCCCTGCTGGGTACACTGCCGGGCAAACTGAACGGTTTTCTGCCGGTCTGCGGCGTCATAGTGATACTGATGCACTGGGTGCAGGCCAGCATGATCAAGGCCGCCTGCAAGCCCTACTTTGCCATCACCCGCCTCGAATTCACCCAGGTGCTGATCTTCGGGGTGTTCGGCATGATGGAGATCCGCGCCAAGCTGCAGGCCATCATAGATGCCAGGCAGAGGGGAGAGACCCCGCCCCGGGCCGATTAACCCAAGACTGCCAGAGCGAACCTGAAGGAGTGACACGTCACTCCTTCACTTTTTTCCCCAGGCTGATGCCGAGCTTGATGGAGAGCACGGCGAGCAGCAGCAGCATGGCGATCAGGGAGAAGAAGTTGCTGCCAAGCTCGGGGTACTGCACCTTGAGCAGGGCCGTGTGCCCGAACGCCCCGATGAAGAAGCAGAGCAGGATGCAGCTGGGGGTATTGCCGACTATGGGCTCGTGGCGATAGTGCTGATAGAGCTGGTAGGCCGCCAGCAGCAGGGCGATCAGGGGGAAGAAGGAGAAGGGCACGACCGACTCGGTCAACACCGACAGGAAGGCATCACCGCAGATGCCGATGAGCAGGGCCAGCAACAGGGGCTTCTTCGGGATCGCGTTCGATTCATGCATGGGACTGTCCATCCTTGACTTAAGAGAGAGATTCGCGGCGCTTGCGGTTCTGCACCTCGGCGCCCATGGCGATCATCCGCAGCTGGCTGATGGTGCGCTCCGACAGGGCCCGACACTCTTCGGGGGTCATGTCGAGGGCGTCGGCACCGGCGCTGAAGACGATGGTGACCATGGCTTCGGCCTGGATGTAGGCCTCTTCCCGTGGCGCCTGCGTGGTCGCCTCCAGATAATCGGTCAGCTCGGCGATGAAGTGCTGGATCTCGCGGGCCACCGCCTGGCGGAAGGCCGCCGAGGTACCGGAGCGCTCACGGAGCAGCAGCCGGAAGATGTTCGGGTTGTTTTCGACGAATTCCATGAAGGTCTGCACCGAGGTGCTGATGACGCTGCCGCCACCGGCGATGCGCTGGCGCGCCTGGCGCATCAGCTGGCGCAGGGTCAGGCCGCCCTCGTCCACCAGGGTCAGTCCCAGCTCTTCCATGTCGCGAAAATGGCGGTAGAAGGAGGTCGGCGCTATGCCCGCCTCCCTGGCCACTTCCCGCAGACTGAGGTTGGAGAAGCTGCGGTTGGCACAGAGTTGACTGAACGCCGCCTCGATCAGCGTACGCCGGGTCTTTTCTTTTTGTTGCGCGCGAATACCCACGAAAACAGTCACCTTGAGATTAGCGAGGCCAGATGATAACCCGAAGGCGGGGCCTGGATCAGGTTTGTCTCCGACTTTTTTACCATTGACCCGCATTCCGGCTCAATGGAGAATAGTGGACAGCTGTTCGCTGAATGGAGCCGAGTGAAATGGACCGCCCCCCTATCATCATGACCAACACCCTGCTGTTCGCCCTCTCCGGGCTGACGGCACTGATTGCGGTACCCTGGTACGGCCTGACCCACGGCTATGACCTCTGGCAGTGGGGCAGCTTCCTGCTGCTGTTCTGCTACTGCGGCATCTCCATCACCGCCGGTTATCACCGACTCTGGTCCCACAAGGCCTACAAGGCACACCCCGCCCTGCAATGGTTCTTCGCCCTAGGCGGTGCCCTCGCCCTGCAGAACTCGGCCCTGCACTGGTCGTCCGATCACCGCCGCCACCACCGCCACGTGGATGACAATCAGAAGGATCCCTACAGCGCGGGCCGCGGCTTCTGGTACTCCCACATCGGCTGGATGCTGCGGGAATACCAGCGCGAGATCTACCACGACTACAGCAATGTGCGGGATCTGCAGAACAATGCCATCGTCGCCTTCCAGCACAGGCACTATCTGGCATTGACCCTGGCCACCAACATCGGCATCCCGCTGCTGCTCGGCCTGATCCATGGGGATCTGCTCGGCATGCTGCTGCTCGCCGGGGTGCTGCGCATGGTGATGACCCATCACACCACCTTCTTCATCAACTCCCTTGCCCATATCTGGGGCAGCCAGCCCTTCACCGATCGCAACAGCGCCCGGGACAACGGCATCCTGGCCTTCTTCACCTTTGGCGAGGGGTATCACAACTTCCACCACCTGTTCGAGAACGACTACCGCAACGGCATCCGCTGGTGGCAGTTCGATCCCACCAAGTGGCTGATCCGCACCGCCGCCTGGTGCGGGCTGGCCCGGGATCTCAGATCCTGTCCTGAGGAGCGGATCGAGCAGGCCAGGCTGGAGATGCAGCTCAAGCGAGCCCAGGCCAGACTGCACAAACAGGATGACAGGGAGCTGTGGCAGGCGCTGCTGCAGGAGGAGTACGACAAGCTGAGCCTGCAGATCCAGCACTACTACGCCAGCCGCAAGCAGTTGCTGGAGCAGCGCAAGCGCAAGGCGCTGGCGCGCTACGACAGGCTCAAGCTGCAGCTGGAGTATCGCAACCTGCGGGATGGTTTCCTCGTTGCCAAGCGCAACTGGAGTCGCCTGCTGGCCGGTATCGCCTGAGAGACCGACCGCCAGCCCCACTGCCCAAGACCGCCCGCTGGCGGTCTTTTCATGGGTGCCTGGCGATCCCCTGGCATAAAAAATGGGGCGACATTCGCATGTCACCCCCTCGCAAATAGCATGTTCCATATTGGGATCCTGCAATAACGGTGCTGATGCGCGTCACGGGTTTCCGCTCCCGATCCGCACTGCCGGCCAGAACACGCTGACCGACCCACTCCCTTGCTGCCTTCACCCACACGGCAGACCAGCCGCCGTGTTTGTCCTTGCAACCGAAATACTACGCAGTTAAATAAAATAAAAAACCGTTATATGCGGCCCCGTATGCAAGCCAGGGTGCTGCATCAGGTTGCGCCTATCAACATAAAGTGATTAAAAACAATACGATAAAATCTCAATCAGGCTTTGGATGGCAAACGTTATCCTCTAAGGCGCACAAGGCTTTGCGAGATCTCGCACAAGCCGTGCTCCACTCACAGCCAGGGGCGCAGCGGCAGCCAGTCGCTCAGTCGCGCCAGCAGACGCCGCAGCGTCGAGGGCGCAACCACAGGATGGACCGCCGCCCGTTGCCACCCGCAGAGCCAGTGCCGCAGCTCGGCACAGAGCGCCGGACAGCTCAGATGCAGCATCAGTTCGGTGTTGAGCATCAGGGAGCGGGGATCCAGATTGAAGCTGCCGAGCAGCGCCTCCTCCTCCCCCATCAGGATCAGCTTGGCGTGCAGGCTCTGCCCCTCATCCGACAACTCGGCCAGCACAATGCCCTGCCGCTCCAGCCAGGGGCGATGGCGCCGATAGGCGCCATACACCAGGGGCACATCTGTGCTGGCCAGGGAGTTGGTCAGGATCTCGATGCCGACCCCCGCCTGGCGCTGCCGCTTGAGATGGCGGCGCAGGCTTCGGGTCAGGATCAGGTAAGGACTCACCAACCGCAGCGCCCCCCGGTTGCCCGCCAGCTTGCGTCCCAGCCGGGGCGCCGTGGTCGGCCGGGAGATAAGCCCCTTGCCGGGCCTGTCAAACCAGCACTCTCCGACCCCAGGATGCCAACGCAGGGGGAGAGGTGTTTCATCAAACAGGCTGGCGGGCAGATCGTAGACCATGGCCACTGCCGGGTCGGTCAGGGTCAGCAGGAAGTCGTTCACCGCGCGGATCTCGGCGGGCAGCAGGGGGCGCCGCAACAGGTGCCGGATGGGGTGGCTCCAGCGGCTGCGCCAGAACAGTTCGAAGCCCTGCTCGGCCTGGCGGCAGAGGGGGCCCCGGCAGATCAGATCCAGATCGACGAAGTGAGGGGGCGCCCCCAGCCCGAAGTAAGGATCGCCGATGTTGCGGCCCCCGATCACCGCCTCGTGGCCATCCACCAGCAGCAGCTTGTTGTGCATGCGGTGGTTGATGCGGCGAAAGCTGAGCAGGCCTTCCAGCAGCAGGGTCAGAGGGCGCCAGCCCCTGAGCCAGAAGGGGTTGAACAGCCGCACCTCGATGCCGGGCTCTGCCGCCACCACCTCCAGGAATCGGTTGTCACCGGCATAGAGATCGTCGATGAGCAGCTGGACCCGGACCCCGCGCCGCGCCGCATGGAGCAATTCGGACAGCAGCAGCTTGCCGCTGCTGTCCTCCTCCCAGCTGTAATACTGGGCCTGGATCCGGCTGCGGGCACCGCGGATCAGCTGGCAGCGGGCCTTGAGGGCGACACCGGGATCGTCGAGCAGGGCAAAGTCGGCGGGGATCAAGGGTCATCTCCTTGTCATGAGACGGTGGCATAACCCAGACAACAGCCCCGATTGCGGCGTGTCAAGGAGCCGATGATGGAAGTGCGCGACCACCCCAGCCTCAGCCAGAGACCCCAGGCCAGTCAGCCGGACCCCACTCCCGCCAGACTGCTGACCCCCTGGTACCAGCAGCACAGGGATCAGGGCTGGGAAGCCTTCCCCTTCACCCCAGAGGATGGCCTGCCCGACCGGCACTGAGCACTCAGGGCTGCGCCGCCTCCATGGCCTCTGTCTTGCCCTCAAGCTGGGGCAGGCTGAAGCGGTAGGCCACGTAGTATTTGTAGATGGTGCCGACGTAGTTGATGGGGCCCTGGCCGACCTCGTTGGCCACCAGCTGCTCCACGTTGCCAAACCAGACGTTCGGATCCAGCCCCCTCTCCCTGGCCTTGGCCTGCAACGCCTGCACCCGGTTCGGGCCCGCATTGTAGGCCGCCAGGGCGAACAGGTGACGATTGACCCTGTCCATCCCGGGATCGTTGAAGTAGGTATCGAGAATGAGCCGCATGTAACGGCAGGCCGCCTCCACACTGCCCTCCAGGCTGGTGAGCCTGGCGCCGCGGATCCCCACCTCGCCCCCCGTGCTCGGCAGCAGCTGCATGATGCCGACGGCCCCGCGGTTGGAGCGGACATTGGGATTGAGTCCCGACTCCTTGTAGGCCAGCGCCGCCAGCATCAGCCAGTCGAGATCATATTTCTCGGCCTGGGTTTCCAGTACCTTGCGGATGGTCGACAGCCGCCCCAGGGGATCCGGCGCCAGTATGTTGCTCATCTTGTCACTCTGGGCCAGCAGGCGACGCAGTGTCATGTCGCTGTAGAGGGTGCGTTTGCTCGACTCGGAGATATAGGCGTTCACCGCCTTGAGCAGCTCGGGGCTGTTGTTGCGCAGTGCCCAGGCGCTGCGCCCCTTGTCCCGCAGCGGGATCAGCTTGTGGGCCTTGAGGCCCCCTATCATGTCGAGCCAGATCCGCCCCTTGAAGCTGTCGGTGACGGTCAGCGGTATGATGCCGGCCGCCACCATCTCCAGCAGATCCCCGTCCTGCAGGTACTCGGGCACCGTCTCTATGTAGACGGGGGGCAGCCCCAGCTCGCGGAACAGCCAGTTGAGCTGGTGCAGGCTCTCGTAATAGCTGGAGCTGGCCCGCACCCAGATCCGCCGACCGGAGAGCTGGGTGATGCGGTTGAAACCCGTCAGCTCCCGCTGGCTCACCACCCACTCCTCTATGGGCGAGATGAGCGGCTGGGAGAAGGTGACCTGTTCGCGCCGGGTCGGCGTCACCGTCAGGTTGGCCGCCACCAGATCCCCCCGCCCCTCGGCGAGATAGTCCAGCAGCTTGTCCTGACGCACCGGGATATAGATGATCTTGAGCTTGAGCTTCTCCTTGGGGAGATAGGTCTGGTTCAGCCAGCGCTCGAAGCCTTGCAGCTGATTGACCAGGATGCCGTACTGGGCCCCCTTGTCGAAGAAGAAGAAGCCCCGTTCATAGACCACCAGGGCCCTGAGCTCCTTCTGTTGCAGTATGTGTTCGAGATCCCCGGGCTGGGGCAGGAGCTTGGGCTTGACGTCCGCGGCACGCGAAGGGGTATCGCCAGGCGGGGAACCGGGATCCGCCGCCAGCAGGGGGAGAGAACAGAGGACCAGCAGGGCCCAAATCCATCGCATCATGAGGTAGCCACCTTCTGTTGGTCGACTCGCGCCTTGAGATTCTCGGCAGGACAAGGCCCGACACACGGGACTCATGACGGGGTGCCATCACTGCATCATGGCACTCTCCTGCCACGGAGCCACAGGTGCCGGACTGGCACGGGATAGTCCGCGGGATAACTCACTATACAACGGGTATGGCCGCCGGAGGGGCAATACGGCAGGCAAGCCTGCCGTCTCATCGGGGGCTCAGATAGAGCGGGCACGCATCTCGAAAATCAGCTTCTCGGCGGTGCAGGTGAATTGCAGGCGGGCCTTCAGGATCACGCCGTCGGCGCCCTGGGTCAGTTCGCTGTCGATCACGGCCTCGGCAGTCACCTGCTTGGCCAGCGCCTCATAGGCTGCGAGCTTGGCGCGAGCGTCGGCTTCTGCCGCAGCCTCGATCACCAGCTCCATCACATCGTCCCCTTCACCTATGATGGTGCCGATCTCGGCGAAACAGCCGCAGCTGTCGCAGGTTTCATTCAATTCCACTTTTTCGTCTACAGACATACTTCCACTCCTACTCATTTCGGATGTACTTCATCGTCACGCAAGGCTTTACGAAAATCCCTGATGGCGGTGCCCAGATCCTCACCGGCGCCGGCCAGGCGTTTGCTGCCAAACACCACGACGACGACCACCAGCAGGATCAACAGATGCCAGATATGAATTCCACCAAGTCCCATAGGGCGACTCCTGACAGATAGATACCCGTTGTTTGTATCAAAAGAAGGCGCAACGATTGTTGGGCAAAATCAAGGCAGGCGCAAGTTGGCAGGAAAATCGTCAAAAAACATAAAAAGATACGGCGACCCTTGGCCGCCGTATGAGTCGGTGCTACTTGTCCCCTCAACCGCTACATCCTGTACCAGTCGCCATGAAGGCGAGAGACAGGTCGAGCATAGGGTCGCCAAGATATGAAAACAAATGGTATAAATTCATCTAAGAATTGAAGAGGATTCATATCATGTTGCTGGAACAGCTCGGGCGCATAGATCTTAATTTGTTGATTATCCTGCAAGTCTTGCTGGAAGAGCGCAATGGCAGCCGGGCCGCCCGCCGTCTGCATCTGAGCCAGTCTGCCGTCAGCAAGGCCCTGGGTCGCCTACGGGAAACCTTCGACGATCCCCTGTTCGTCCGCTCCGCCTACGGGCTGGATCCCACCCCGCGCGCCCTCGATCTGCAGCAGCAGTTGCAACCCATACTGCTCTCCCTGGACAACCTGATCCAGCCCCCCGCCTTCGATCCCGCCAGCACAGAGCGGGAGTTCGTCATCGCCAGCATGGACAGCGCCTTCACCCTGTTCGCGCCGCTCTACCTGAGCGAGCTCAAGCGCCAGGCACCGGGGATCCGGCTGCGTTACGAGGAGTGGACAGAGCACAGCCTGACCGAGATGAGCCAGGGTCAGGTGGACATCGCCTTCACGGTGCGGGAGAACTGCATCAACTCGGATTTCAGGCTGGATACCCTGCCCAACGCCATCTGCCAGCGACTGCTCGCCATCGATGACCTCACCTGCCTGGTGCAGCGGGATCACCCGGCCCTGCGCGAACCCGAGTGGGATCTCCCCCGCTACCTGGCCTATCCCCATGTGCAGACCTATTGCGAGGGACGGGATCGCTGGATGCTGGATCACAAGCTGGCGGAGCAGGATCTCTACCGCCGTATCGAGGCGACCGTGCCCTCCTTCGAGGCGGCGCTGCGCATGGGCATGCACTCGGACATGATAGTGACCCTGTCACGGCTCTATGCCCGCCACGCCACCCAGGTCTATCCGCTGGTGCCGCTGCCGCTGCCCATCGCCCTGGACAGCATCTCCCACCTGCTCATCTGGCATCAGCGCCACGAGGAGGATCCGGGCCACCGCTGGCTGCGGGAGACCCTGCTCACCCTCATCATGGGCAAGCTGGAGACCCCAGGCGACCCGTCCCGCCAGGACGAGGCGCTGGCCGTCATGGACGCACAATAGGAAAGGGGCTGCCTGGCAGCCCCTTTCTTCTTACCCCTGGCCCGTCACCGCCAGATAGTGGTGCACCCCATCCAGCAGCATCTGCACCGAGATCATCACCAGCAGCATGCCCATCAGCCGCTCCACGGCGGTGAGTCCTCGCTCACCCAGCAGCTTGTTGAACAGCTCGTAGAACATCAGGATCACGGCGCTGGCACCCCAGGCCATCAGCAGGGCCAGGGACCAGTCCGCCATCCGGGTCGGCTCCTGGTTCGCCAGCAGCAGCAGGGAGGCCAGTATGGAGGGGCCCGCTATCATGGGGATGGCCATGGGCACCAGGAAGGGCTCCTCCCCCGCCGCCAGCCCGGTCACGCCGCCGGGGCTCGGGAAGATCATCTTGATGGCGATGAGGAACAAGATGATGCCCCCGGCGATGCTGACCGCCTCCTGGCGCAGGTTCAGGAAGCTCAGGATCTGCTGACCGGCAAACAGGAAGCCCAGCATGATGGCCAGGGAAAACAGCAGCTCGCGGATCATCACCTTGCGCCGCCGCTTGGGATCGACATGGCGCAGGATGGAGAGGAAGACCGGCAGGTTGCCCAGCGGATCCATGATCAGAAACAACATGACGGCAGCGGAGAAAGTATCCATACAGATTCCGGGCGTTGCCCAGGCCAAGCCTTTAGCAGAGGAGGGAGAGGGCGAAATATAACAAAGGAGGCGGGATTCGGCGAGCGCCCCGGCGCGCTCGCCGCGGGATCAGCCGTGGTTGCAGATCTTGTCGGCCCGGGTCTGGAAGCCCTGCTCGGACTCGATGAACTTGCCGCGTCTGGCCAGCAAGTCGATCAGCGCCTCTGCATCCATCTCGCTCGCGCTGCAGGTATGGAAGCGGGCATCGGCGCCAAAGCGCGCCTCAATCGCCTCCCTGAGGCTGGCCAGGGTAAAATGGCCCCCCTCTTCCAGCATCATCTCCATCACTTCGTGACCGTGTATCGACTGGGACATCTCAAGCCTCTTTAATCATCATGTCAGATGTCCATTAGAGCCTGAACCCCGGTCCCCGATCTTGATATAAGCCAACAAAACGCCTTTTTTAGCTCCCCCGGGCTGGCCGTGAGCCTAGCTTTGTCGATAATGTGGCAACCTGATCGGGGGATGGCTACACTAGCGCCCCCTTTGCCATCGCAGACAGAAAATAAGGACATTGGCGTCATGCTGTTCCATGGATTGGTCTTCAAGCCCTGGCGGATCTGGACCCGCCGCCCGCTCTGGTTGAAGACACTGCTCGGCATGCTGACCGGGATAGGTCTGGGGCTCTGCTTCAGCGAGCAGGCACTGCTGCTCAAGCCCATCGGCGTCCTGTTCGTGAACACCATACAGATGCTGATGGTGCCCCTCATCTTCTGCTCCGTCATCGCCGGCCTTACCTCATTGCTCAAGGGCAAGAGCCTGGATCGGATCGGCAGCAAGGCCATAGGTCTCTACCTCTGCTCCACCGCCGTCGCCATCTGCATCGGCCTGGTGATGGGCTGGCTGCTGGAGCCCGGCATGGGCGCCAACATGGGGCCCTACGAACGGACCGGGGTGATGGTGCAGCCGACCCTGGCCAGCGTGCTGAGCCATCTGGTGCCCCACAACCCGGTACAGGCCATGGTGGATGGCAAGATACTGCAGGTGATCGTCTTTGCGGTGGCCCTCGCCCTGGCCCTCAATGCCACCGGCCGGCGCGGCCGCCCCGCCATCCTGTTCTTCACCTCCCTGGCGGAGGGGATGTTCAAGCTGACCCAGATGGTGATGGCGCTGGCCCCCTATGGCGTCTGCGCCCTGATGGCCTGGATGACGGGCAAATACGGGGTGAGCCTGCTGCTCCCCTTGCTCAAGGTGATAGGCGCCGTCTACCTCGGCTGCCTGCTGCACGTGCTCGGGGTCTACAGCAGCCTGCTGATCCTGCTGGCCCGCCTCAATCCGCTGCACTACTTCAAGAGCATCGTCGACGCCCAGGCGGTGGCCTTCACCAGCAGCTCAAGCAGCAGCACCCTGCCCATCAGCCTGGCCTGCGCCGAGCGCAGGCTGGGGGTCTCCCCCGCCATCACCGCCAAGGTGCTGCCCATAGGCGCCACCATCAACATGGATGGCACCGCCCTCTATCAGGGGGTGACGGCGCTGTTCGTGGCCCAGGCCTTCGGGGTGGATCTGCACGTGGTGGATTACCTGACCATCATCAGCATCGCCACCCTGGCCAGCATAGGCACGGCCGGTACGCCGGGCACCGGGCTGATGCTGCTGACCCTGACCCTGACCGCGGTGGGGTTGCCGCTGGAAGGGGTGGCGCTGATCGCCGGAATAGACAGGATCCTCGACATGGCCCGTACCACGGTCAACGTCTCCGGCGACATCCTGGTGTCAGTGCTGATCGCCCGCAGCGAGAAGGAGCTGGATCTGGCGATCTATCACGATGCCAGTGCGGGGGAGGACATCGACTTCACCCTGCGCTGAGGGGTGGGAGAAGGGGGAGATCTCAGTGATCCTGGGGATCGTGATGGCAGCGCCAGCAGATATCGAAGTTGGCGCCGTTCTCCTCTCCGCACTGGCCGCACAGCCAGCCATTGCCCTGGCGCTGCTGGTAGCGCTCTATGATCCGGCCTGCCCGCTGACGATCCTGCTCGCTCACCATCAGGGTGACCTGCAGCAGATCCACGGGCAACTCCCCAACGCCCCGAGCCCCTCCCGCTTAGCCCGCACCCGCACTCCTTCGACTTCCAGCGCTCCCTTCAGGGCATGCCTCCAGCGAGATAGAGAGGCCCGGCCCGATACAAATTAATCCACTGCTCCATAAATCCTCACCTCGCAACCCCTTGTCGATGCCCCGACGGCGCCAGCCCCCGGACCATCACTCTCCATGGCCGCTTGCCGCTCACAGCAGGTTGTCGATGCCGTACGCCGGGCCGTTGGCCACCAGAAAATCGATAAACACCCGCAACTTGCGCGGCATCAGCCGCCGCTCGGGAAACAACAGATAGATGGGCACCTTGGGCTGCTGCCAGTCCGGCAACAAAGCCACCAGAGAGCCGTCGGCCAGCTCATCATGGCACAACATGGCGGGCAGGGAGGCGAGCCCCAGCCCGGCCTTCGCCGCCTCTCTGGCGCAGGTGATGTTGTTGACCTGGAAGCGGGACGGCGGATCCACCAGCACCTCCCGGCCATCCCGTTCGAAACACCAGTGGGAAGCCAGAAAACCGCTGCTCACCGCGACCCGCTCATGGCGCACCAGATCCTCGGGCCGGGTGATGGCCGGGCTGCGCGCCAGGTAATCCGGGCTGGCGCAGAGCAGGCGCCCCGTGCTCCACAGGCGCCGTGCCGCCAGGTTGGAGTCGCTCATGTCGCCGATCCGCACTATGGCGTCCAGCCCCTCGCTGATGGGATCCACTATGCGGTTGGTCAGCTCCAGATCCACCCGCAGCCCCGGATAGGCTTGCAGGAAGTGGGCCACCAGTCGGCCCACCACCAGCTGTCCCGTCTCGATGGGGACCGCCAGCTTGAGGGTGCCTGTCACCTCCTGCTGGCTGGCACTCAGCATCAGCTCGGCCTGGGCCAGCTCCTCCACCGCCTTGCTGCAGCGCAGGTAATACTGCTCCCCCGCTTCGGTCAGGGTGAGCTGGCGGGTGGAGCGATAGAGCAGCCGCACGCCGAGGTGCTGCTCCAGCTCGGCGATGCGGCGGCTCACCGTCGCCTTGGTCATGCCCAGCTCCTGGGCGGCGGCGGTGAAGGAGCCCTTGTCGACGATGCGCACCAGAATCAAGGCTGCGTTCAGGTCCATTGTCTCACCAGTGAAACTGTATATCTCATGAATGGATACTAATCGAAACAGTTACGCGATGTTAGCCTGCCCGCCACAGTTCAGGAAAAACCCATATCATGAGTCAACACAAGAAGATCCCCCTGCTGGCAGCCCTGCTGCTGGCCCTGTTCGGCATGCTGTTTGCCGCCTACTGGTATCTGCACGGCCGCCATTTCGAGAGCACCGACAACGCCTATCTGCAGAGCGAGGTGACCGGCATCGGCTCCAAGCTGCCCGGCTACATCAGCGAGGTGCTGGTGACCGACAACCAGGAGGTCAAGGCCGGCCAGCTCATCGCCAGACTGGACGACAGGGAGTACAGAACCCGGGTGCTCGAGGCCGAGGCCGATCTGCACCTCAATCAGGCGACCGCGGAGAACCTGGCCGCCACCCGTACCCAGCAGCTGAGCCTCATTCGCCAAGCCGAAGCCAGGGTCAGCTCCGCCAATGCCGAGCAGGTGCGGGCCCAGCAGCAGGTGCGCCGGGTCAGTCAGCTCAATCAGCGCAACTACAGCTCCCAGGACAGCCTGGACGAGGTGCGCGCCGGTCTGCAGGTCAATCAGGCCCAGGAGCAGGAGGCCAGAGCCGCCCTGCAGGCCGCTCGCGAGCGCCTGCTGGTGCTGGACGCCGAAGCCAAGCAGAACCAGGCCAGACTGGCACTGAGTGAAGCCCAGCTCGAACAGGCCAGGCTGGAGCTCGGCTACACAGAGCTGCGGGCCCCGGCGGACGGCATCATAGGCAAGCGCAGCCTGCGGGAAGGGCTCTATGTGCAGTCCGGCATGCAGGTGGCCAGCCTGGTGCCGCTGCAACAGGTGTGGGTCGAGGCGAACTTCAAGGAGACCCAGTTGCAGCACATGCAACCGGGTCAGCGCGTGGAAGTGATCCTGGATGCCTATCCGGATCAGCCGGTCGAGGGGATCATCGACAGCCTGGCCCCCGCCACCGGCGCCAAGTTCGCCCTGCTGCCACCGGAGAACGCTACCGGCAACTTCACCAAGATAGTGCAGCGGGTGCCGGTCAAGATCCGCATCCCCGAGCCGGGCGCACTGGCGGGCAAGCTGCGCCCTGGTCTCTCCAGCGAGGTGATAGTGGACACCCGCACCCCTGATCCCGTGGTCGCCGCCAACTGATGGAACCCATTCCACGTCGCAACTGGATCGCGGTCATGGGGGGCCTCATCGGCGCCTTCATGGCCATACTCGACATCCAGATCACCAACGCCTCCCTGAAGGACATTCAGGGCGCCCTCTCGGCCACCCTGAGCGAGAGCTCCTGGATCTCCACTTCCTATCTGGTGGCGGAGATGATCGCCATTCCCCTCAGCGGCTGGCTGAGCCGGGGGCTGAGCGTGCGCCGCTACCTGTTGTGGACCACGGGGGCCTTCATCGTCGCCTCCGTGCTCTGCTCGTTCAGCTGGAACCTGACCAGCATGATCGTCTTCCGGGCGCTGCAGGGCTTCACCGGCGGGGCGCTGATCCCCATGGCCTTCTCCCTCATCGTCAGCCTGCTGCCGCTGCACAAACGGGCCACCGGCATGGCGCTGTTCGGCCTGTGCGCCACCTTCGCCCCCGCCATAGGTCCGACGCTGGGTGGCTGGCTGACGGAGCAGCTCTCCTGGCACTACATCTTCTACCTGAACGTGCCCCCCGGCCTGCTGGTGATGGCCATGCTGGCCCACGGTCTGGACAGGAAGCCGGTGGACTGGGAGGTGATAAAACGGGTGGATCTGGTCGGCATCCTCACCATGGCGGTGGGGCTGGGTCTGCTGGAGGTGGTGCTGGAGGAGGGCAACAGAGAGGACTGGTTCGGTTCCAGCTTCATAGTGCGGCTCACCGTCATCTCGGTGGTAGCCCTGGTGTTCTTCGTCATCAGCCAGCTGCTGCGCCGCCATCCACTGGTCAATCTGCGGCTGCTGCACAGTCCGCGCTTCGCCCTGGCCTGCTTCGCCTACCTGGTGCTCGGCATGGCGCTGATGGGCTCCATCTATGTGCTGCCGCTCTACATGGCGCAGATCCACAACTACAACGCCCTGGAGATAGGGGAGGTGCTGATGTGGATGGGCCTGCCCCAGTTGCTGGTGCTGCCCCTGGTACCCAGGCTGGTCACCCGGATAGATCCGCGCTACCTGGTGAGCTTCGGCTTCCTGGTGTTCGCCATCAGCTGCTTCATGAACGTCAACATGAGCGCCGACTACGCCGGCCCCCAGCTGATCCAGTCGCTGATCGTGCGGGCCCTGGGCCAGCCCTTCATCATGGTGCCCCTCTCCCTGGTGGCGACCGCCAGTCTGACCCCGGAGGAGATCCCCTCCTCCTCCACCCTGCTCAACGTGCTGCGCAACCTCGGGGGGGCCTTCGGCATCGCCATCATAGCCACCCTGATCGACAACGACACCCGCATCCACGCCAGCCAGATAGGCAGCACCCTGGCCGCCACCAGCATAGAGGGGCAGGCCTACCTGCTGCAGCTGGCCCAGACCATGATGGCCCAGGGCTCGGATCCCGCGCTCGCCCAGCAGCAGGCCAGGGCCATGCTGTCCAATACCATCAACCGGGAGGCCGCCATCATGGCCTACAACCAGGTGTTCTACGTGATGGGCATCTTCCTGCTCATCGCCAGCGCCCTGATGCTGCTGCTCAGGCAACCGGCCCCCAGGGCCGCGGACGCCGAGCCGCTGGAGGCGTGACACCGGCATGACAAAACGGGCCCCATGGCCCGTTTTTTTGTGTGGGAGCGCGTGCCCCGTTCGCCCTCTGCACAGGGCCCCGAGGCGCTCAGCCCGCGAGGGAGGCGGCGATCAGGAACTGGGCGGCGAAGTAGCTGCTCATGATCCAGGCCGTGGCATGGGGGAAGGGGCGGCGGAAGCGATCGAGGGCCAGCATGCTGTCGGAGAAGAGGAACATCAGCGCCCCCACCAGGGCCGCAGCAGAACCAGCGGTAAGAGAGGCGTGCCAGGCGCCGGCGGCGACCCAGGCCATGCCGATGATCACCAGCATGTAGCAGAAGACGGGGATCTTCATCTCGCCGAGCTTGCCCCACAGCAGGCCGAACACCATGCCGGCCACCAGCAACAGCAGCAGGCCATCCACCAGCTTGAGCACAAGGGGGCCCTGGGCGAAGCCGACTATGTAGCAGAGGTGCGCGACAAAAAATGCCGCCAGTCCCTGGATGAAGCGATCCCGTGGCAGCATCAGCAGCACGTCACCGGCCAGCGACAGGCAGAGGCCGAGCAGGATCCAGGCGTGGGAACCGTTGTGGTCATCGCTCTGGTAGCCAAAGGCCAGGGCGATGATGAACAGCATGGTCAGGGGTTTGCTGATGTAGAACTGACGGGAGTCTGAGCCATAAGCCGCGCGGATGTGCCACCAGCCAGATGCGATGATCAAGAAACTCAATAACATGCCCTGCTCCTCACCGATTGCTCGCGGTCACACGGCAACCTCTTTAGTGCCCGCAAGAGTAGCAAATTCCCCCGCCCAGTGGCAGGGGGGTGAAGCAGATGGCACCCTACACCTAAAGTCTAATTGCCCCCTGCTCGCGGCTCGGGCATAAGAGACAGCTCTGGAAGATCACCATGGAAGACGCAATGACCAACTACCTGCCCGCCATCGATATCATGATGTGCCACCTGGGGATCAGCTTCGAACAAGCCTGTGAACAGCTTGGTCTGAGCCCGCAGGAACAACAGACCCTGGATCAGCTGCAAAAGCAGAAGCAGACCCAGTCAAACTAGCCTGCCCGGTATTGAAAACGGCGCCATCGAGGCGCCGTTTTTATTGGTGGTGTCTATGAGCGGGTGGCCCGTCGCCGTTGCAGCCAGATCACCAGCGCAAACAGCAGGAAGCCCGGGATCCACATCAGCTCCTTGTGCCAGCGCTCGGTAGGCGCCTTCACGGAGAGGATCTCCTGATCAAACTCCATGCCGGCCGCCGCCGCCGGACTGCCGAAGGTGACGTTGTCGATCAGGGTCTTGCCGTCCTGCTCGTACAGGGTCAGCCCCAGGCCGGCCAATCGCTCTTCGCCATCGGCACCGGCCGGTACCGCCAGCAGCACAGTGGATTGACGCAGCTTGCCCACCGCATCCTCCCCCTGGATCCGCAGTCGCAGTGTGCTCTCCGCGTCCACCTCGCCCAGGGTCTGGGCCAGCTGGGCGGGAGGCGTCTCACGATAGGGATCGTGCACCATGTCCATCCAGAAACCGGGACGGAACAGGGTGAAGGCCACCAGCAGCAGCAGCACGTTCTCGTACCAGCGGCTCTTCACCAGGAACCAGCCCTGGGTGGCGGCGGCGAAGATCAGCATGGCGACCGTGGCCACCACGAAGATCAGCACCCCGTGGGCGAAGTCCACGTCGATCAGCAGCAGATCCGTGTTGAAGATGAACAGGAACGGCAGCGCCGCGGTGCGCAGGCTGTAGTAGAAGGCGGTGATCCCGGTCTTGATGGGATCCCCCTTGGAGACGGCAGCCGCCGCGAACGAGGCCAGTCCCACCGGCGGGGTCACGTCCGCCATGATGCCGAAGTAGAACACGAACAGGTGCACGGCGATGAGCGGCACTATGAGGCCGTTCTGCTGCCCCAGCGTCACTACCACGGGGGCCAGCAGGCTGGAGACCACTATGTAGTTCGCTGTGGTGGGCAGCCCCATGCCGAGAATAAGGCTCAGCAGGGCGGTGAGGATCAGCATCAGCAGCAGGTTGCCCATGGAGAGCATCTCCACCAGATCCGCCAGCACCAGGCCGACCCCGGTCTGGGAGACGGCACCGACTATGATGCCGGCGGTGGCGGTGGCGATGCCGATGCCGATCATGTTGCGGGCACCGGCCACCAGGCCCTCCTTCAAGTCCACCAGACCATCGCGGGCCGAGCCGTAGTCATGCTTGCCGTCGGTGCGCAGCCAGTTGAGCAGCGGCCGCTGGGTCAGCAGGATGATCACCAGCATGACGGTACCCCAGAAGGCCGACAGCCCCGGGGAGAGGCGCTCCACCATCAGGCACCACACCAGCACCACCACCGGCAGCAGGAAGTGCAGGCCGGAGAGCAGCACGGCGCGGGTGTTCGGCAGCTCGGTGAGGGGCTGATCCGGATCCTCGGCGGGCAGCGGCGCATTGCTGGCCGCTATCTTCAGCAGACCCAGATAGACGGCCGCCAGCAGCAGGGCGATCCCCGGCAGGGCATAGTCCCCCAGCGCCGGCTTGAGCCAGCCCAGACCATGGTAGACCGCCATCGACAGGCCGCTGATGAGGGTGGCACCGAAGGCGAAGCCGGTCAGGCGACGCAGCCAGGGCTTGGGTTGATGGCCGCCGATGGGCTGCATGCCGAGCTTGAGCGCTTCCAGGTGGACTATGTAGAGCAGCGCTATGTAGGAGATGGCCGCCGGCAGGAAGGCGTGCTTGATGATCTCCACGTAGGGAATACCCACGTACTCCACCATCAGGAAGGCCGCCGCCCCCATCACGGGGGGCATGATCTGGCCGTTGACCGAAGAGGCCACCTCGACCGCCCCCGCCTTCTCCTTGGAGAAGCCGACCCGCTTCATCATGGGGATGGTGAAGGTGCCCGTGGTCACCACGTTGGCGATGGAGGAGCCGGAGATGACCCCGGTCAGGGCCGAGGCCACCACGGCCGCCTTGGCCGGGCCGCCGCGCAGGTGGCCGAGCAGGCTGAAGGCGAGCTGGATGAAGTAGTGACCGGCACCGGCCCGCTCCAGCAGGGCGCCGAACAGCACGAACAGGAACACGAAGCTGGTGGAGACCCCGAGGGCGATGCCGAACACCCCCTCCGTGGTGATCCACTGGTGGTTCGCCAGGGCGGTGAAGCTCACCCCGCGGTGTGCCAGCAGCCCCGGCATCCAGGGGCCGGCCAGGCTGTAGGCGAGAAACACCAGGGCGATCACCGCCAGGGCCGGGCCCAGGGCACGGCGGGCGGCTTCCAGCAACAGCGGAATGCCGATGCAGGCGGTGATCAGATCGGCCGTGGTGAGGTTGCCGGGGCGCTGGGCCAGGGCCTCATACATGACGAACAGATAGGCGGCCGCACCGGCGGCGATCAGACCGAGGGCGATGTCGCCGAGGGGCACCCTGTCTCTGGGGGAACGCCGGAAGGCCGGGAACACCAGATAGGCCAGCAGCAGGGCGAAGGTCAGGTGAATGGCGCGGGTTTCGGTGTCATTGAGTACGCCGACCCCGAAAATGAAGGGGAGCGGCGAGGCGATCCAGAGCTGGAACAGGGACCAGGCCAGCGCCAGCCCGGTGATCAGCCAGCCCATGAGGCCGAGGGGCAGCCGGGCGCCCACGTCCTGGGCGATCAGTTCCTCGGTAGAGAGTTGTTTTTCTTGCATAGGGTTAACTTTTGCCTGCGAGTACAACGACACGACACCCGCTGCCGGTGTGGCGGGCGGGTGTCGAAGAGAACGATGGAAGGCCGGCAGGCCTTCAATCAGAGCCAGCCACGCTCTTTGTAGTAACGTGCGGCGCCTTCATGCAGGGGCGCGGAGAGACCCACCTTGATCATGTCGGCCTCTTTCAGATCGGCGAAGGCCGGGTGCAGACGCTTGAAGCGATCCAGGTTGTCGAACACCGACTTGACCAGCTGGTAGACCACTTCAGGATCGGCCTTGGCACTGGTGGAGAGCACCGCCTTGCCACCGATGGACGGGGTCGGCTTGTCGCTGCCCTTGTAGAGACCACCCGGGATCTCGGCCTTGGTGTAGTAGCTCTTCTCGGCCAGCAGCTTGTCGATGTCGGCGCCGGTCACCGGCACCAGCACGGCGTCCGTGGTGGTGGAGGCTTCCTGGATGGCACCGTTCGGGTGGCCGACGAAGTAGCTCATGGCGTCGATGTTGTTGTCACCCAGGGCGGAGGCCTGCTCCGCCGGCTTCAGCTCGGAGACCAGGCCGAAGTCGCTCTTCTTCCAGCCCTTGACCGCCATGATCTCTTCCATGGTGTCGCGCTGGCCGGAACCCGGGTTGCCAATGTTGACGCGCTTGCCCTTCAGATCGTCGAAGCCGGCGATCTTCGCGTCGCGGCGGGCGAGAATGGTGAACACTTCGCTCTGCAGGGAGAAGACGGCGCGCATGTCATCCATGGCCCCCTCGGCCTGGAAGGGGGGCAGCCCCTTCATCGCCTTGTACTGGTGGTCGGACTGCATGATGCCGAAGTTGAACTCGCCGCTGCGGATGCCGTTGACGTTGGCCACGCCACCGCCACTGGCAGGCGCATTGCACTTGATCTGGTGATCGGCGGCGCCGCGATTGAGGAAACGACAGATGGACTGGCCCGCCACGTAGTAGACGCCGGTCTGACCGCCGGTGCCTATGGTCACGAAGCGCTCCTGCGCCTGTACCGGACCACCAAACGACACACCGACCAGGGCCGCCGACAGGGCGCACGCCAAGGATAATCCTTTCATGTTCTTCATCCTTTTCATTGATTTATCTCACCCGATTCCCGGGTGAATATGAGACGGACCCGCACCAAGACTGGGTCTGCCTATACAGCCTCGTACGAGGAAATGGTCGAGCGGCGAACGCCCTTCCAGAAGCCACCATCATCCTGCGGTGAGATAATCAGCGTCATGCCGACTGAGGGTGATTCGACCACAAAAGAGCCGGATCAAAAGTTGTAACCCCTTGATTAGGCACAGAGTGCCAACATAAATCAAACAAAATGGCAAAGCGGCGGATTTAAATAGCGAGAAATTTGAACTGGATCATCAATTCATCGGTCGTGGATTAATTGGTTTTGTGTGCGCAGGCAGCGGGGAAATGGAGGGGGTGGATTCTTTTGTAACCCTTTGCTGACAAGGGCTGCCATCTGGCTGAGGGCGCCCCGAGACAGGGTCAGGATAGGGGGCAAGACACAGGCCGGCGGGGTTGCCCTCGCCGGCCTTATCTCATCTGCGAATCGGTGCCATCTCTGGCGCCCGGATCGCGGTTCAGCAACAAGCGGTTAACCCCGGTCTCATGCCTTCGGCCTGGCCAGCTCCAGAATGAAGGCAAACTCCAGAGCGATGTCTTCGTAAGCCTTGAAGCGACCCGACTTGCCGCCGTGACCGGCATCCATGTCGGTGCTGAGCAGCAGCTGGTTGTCGTCCGTCTTCAGCTCCCGCAGCTTGGCGACCCACTTGGCGGGCTCCCAATACTGTACCTGGGAGTCGTGCAGACCCGTGGTGACCAGCAGGTTGGGGTAGGCCTGCGCCTTGACCTGATCGTAGGGGCTGTAGCTCTTCATGTAGTCGTAGTAGCGCTTCTGGTTCGGGTTGCCCCATTCGTCGTACTCCCCTGTGGTGAGGGGGATGGACTCGTCCAGCATGGTGGTGACCACGTCGACGAAGGGCACCTGGGCGACTACGCCGCGATAGAGCTGGGGCGCCTGGTTGATGACGGCCCCCATCAGCAGGCCGCCGGCGCTGCCGCCCATGGCGTAGACCTGGTCTCTCGCCCCATAGCCCTGGGCCACCAGCGCCTCGGTCACGTCGATGAAGTCGTGGAAGGTGTTCTGTTTTTTCAGCAGCTTGCCGTCTTCATACCAGGGGCGCCCCAGCTCTTCACCGCCCCGGATATGGGCGATGGCGTAGACGAAGCCGCGGTCCAGCAGGCTCAGGCGCGAGCTGCTGAAGTCGGGATCCATGCTGGCGCCGTAGGAGCCGTAGCCATAGACCAGCAGGGGATTCTTGCCCTCCTTCTTGAACAGATCCTTGCGATAGACCAGGGAGACAGGCACCGCCACCCCGTCGCGGGCGGTCACCCAGACCCGCTCGCTGGCGTACTGGTCGGCCTTGAAGCCCGCCACCGGCTGCTGCTTGAGCAGGGTGCGTTTGCCGCTGTCCAGATTCAGCTCATAGGTGGAGGACGGCGTGGTCATGGAGGAGTAGCCATAGCGCAGGGCGCTGGTCTCCGGCTCCGGGTTGTAGGCGAGCCAGGTGACATAGGCGGGATCGTCGAAGGCGATCTCTTTCTGCTCGCCGCTCTGCCAGTTGATCTGGCGCAGCCGGGTCAGCCCCTTGCTGCGCTCCTCCAGCACCAGCCAGTCCCTGAACAGGGCATAGCTCTCCAGCAGCACGCCCGGATTGGGGGCTATCACCGCCTTCCAGCGATCCACCGGGCTCTCCCTGGTCTCGTAGAGGCCGAAGTTCTTGCCGTCCTTGTTGGAGCGCACATAGAAGCGGCCGCGGTAGTGATCCAAGCTGTATTCGTGATCCACCTGGCGGGGCAGGAACAGGCGCGGCGCCTGAACCGGCGTGTTGGCGTCGATGAGGCGCGCCTCGCTGGTGGTGGTGCTGGAGAGGGCGATGACGATGAAGTCTTCCGAGGTGGTGGCATAGAGGCTGACGTAGAAGCTGTCATCCTTCTCCTCGTAGACCAGCTTGTCCTTGGCGGGATCGCTGCCCAGCTCGTGGCGATAGACCTGATAGGGCAGCAGTGTCTTGGGGTGCTTGCGCACATAGAACACCGTCTTGCTGTCGTTGGCCCACACCAGGTTGCCCGAGGTGTTCTCGAGCTTGTCGGCGGCCCAGGTGCCGCTCTCCAGATCGAGGAACTGGATCTGGTACTGACGGCGGGAGAGGAAGTCTTCCGCCACCGCCAGCCAGCGGTTGTTGCGGCTCACCTCGAGCGCCCCCAGCGAATAGAACTCGTGACCCTCGGCGCGCCGGTTGCTGTCCAGCATCAGGCTGACGTCCTTCTCCCCTACCCTGGTGCGGGAGTAGATGGCGTACTCCTTGCCCGGCTCATAGCGGGTCTGGTAGCGGTAGCCGTTCTTCACATAGGGCACGGACTCGTCCTGCTGGGGGATGCGGGCCACCATCTCCTTGTAGAGCTGGTCACGCAGCGGCTTGACCGGCTTGAGCATGGCCTCGGTGTAGGCGTTTTCGGCCTTGAGATAGTCCAGTACCTCGGGCTTTTCCCGCTCGTCGTCACGCAACCAGTAGTAGTTGTCGATCCGGACGTCCCCGTGCTTTTTCAGGGTATGGGGGTGCTTGGGGGCCACAGGAGGCAGGATGGGGGTTTCGCTTGTCGGCATGACGGGCTCTTCATTGGCATGGGTACAGGGCACGGCGACCAGACAAGCCAGCAGCAGCAACCCTCGGGGAAAGATGAACATGTCGCATCCTTTGCGCTGTAACAGGGCAGGCAGGCTCGCGGGGAGCGCCATGAATTGACGATCAGGCCGCCGCCGCTCACTCCGCCGGTGCGGAAACAAGGCTGGCAAACCGGAACATCGCCCCTGAGAAAATAAATTGGCGATCAATCTGCCCCTTGTCGCCCTGGGTTGCAAGTGATCCCCGGACATTCGGCCCCAAACCATGAAAAAGGGCCACCCTCTCACAAGGGTGGCCCTCCTGCTCTGGCCATGAGCGGCACGGATTCGCTCAGGTGTGCCTCACATGATGGAGTGGTGCCGGCTCATGACCAGTGTTCGTCAGCCGGGATAGCTCGACCAGACCTTGGTCGCGCCCTCCTCGCTGATGCTCAGCACCTGGTAGGGCTGACCCGGAATATCCATGCCAGGCGCACTCTGGGGCATGCCCGGAATGGTCAGGCCGCGGATCGCCGGTTTTTCCTTGAGCAGCTTCTGCACGTCGGCGGCGGGCACATGTCCCTCCACCACATAGCCGTTCACCACCCCGGTGTGGCAGGAGGCCAGCTGCGGGGTGATGCCGTACTGTTGCTTGACCGGTTCAAGCTGCTCGGTTTCGACGACCTTGACCGCAAAGCCGTTCTCTTCCATGTGCTTGATCCAGGTCTTGCAGCAGCCGCAATACTGGGACTTGTAGACTGTCATCTGCTCGGTTGCCAGAGCAGAAAAACTGACGGTACCGGCCAGTACGGCCAGTAACAGGGACTTGTACATGACTCACCTCGGATAAGAAGAAATGCCCAAAAAAACGGGTAACTCGACTCAACCCAGCTGGCGAGGGGGCCGTTCGAGCCGCTCTAGCGGCGCCTCCGGCATGAAGAGGGAGGGGGAAATGAACGCTGGCATGTCGGGCTCAAGCCAGGCCACCGTCAGGCTGTCGCTGGTAAGCACCGTCATGGCGAGCGCCGAGGTGAAGCTGCCGCAAGGCATGGCTTTTTCCAGGGTGCGTTCGCTCTGGCTGCAATGGGGGGTCAGAGTACAGAGATCGGTCGCCGCCCGGCTGCCAAACGACATCAGCACCATCAGCAGGCTCCACAGGGGAAGCCAGCGGCGGGCGCGAGCGAGTTGGCGACGGGTCAGGACCATGGGATGACTCAGTGATCGAAGAGGGCCTATGGTAACCCTTGGCCCAGGGGGAGGGTCAAGCCCGCACCCTGCGAGAGATCAAGAGAGGCTGGAATAGGGGCGAGGGTCATCCCCCGTCAGACACTGCCACAACCAGCGGCCACGAGTGTCCAATACAGGCGTCATTCACGTCCGCCACTGGCGAGCCGGGGTGCTTCTTGATAACGTCGCAGCTCACCGCCCTTTTTTATCGGCACCAGGCCCCTCTTCAGGCTAGGACCCCATGAAACGCATTCTGATCATCTTCTCGCACCCGGCCCTGCAGAGCTCCAGGGCCAACAGGCAGCTGCTGCAGGCACTCGACGGTCTGGAGGGCATCACCCTGCACGACCTCTACCACCACTACCCGGACATGTTCATCGACGTGAAGCGGGAGCAGGCCCTGCTGTCTGAGCACGACATCATCGTCTTCCAGCACCCCTTCTACTGGTACTCCTGCCCGGCCATCATGAAGGAGTGGCTGGATCTGGTGCTGGAATATGGCTACGCCTACGGCCCCGAGGCCCACGCCCTCAGTGGCAAGCAGTGGCTCTCCGCCATCACCACGGGGGGCGCTCCGGAGTCATATTGCAGCGAAGGCTACAACCAGCGCCCGCTGCTCGACTTCCTGCTGCCGTTCCAGCAGACGGCGCAGCTGTGCGGCATGCAGTGGCTGCCCCCCTTCGTGCTGCACTCCTTCCACAAGCTGAAAGATCCGGAGGCGCTGCGCCGCTGTGGCCAGGATTACCGCCAGCTGATCTGCGCCCTGCGCGATGAGCGGCTGACCCCGGCCCAGCTCGCTGGCAGCCCCTATCTGCGGGATCTGCTGGGGGAATTGTCATGACGACGGATTGGATTTTCATCGGGCTTGCGCTGCCGGCCCTGACGAACAGAGACGAACGGAGGGCCGGCTGATGGGGCACGGATTGTTGTTTGACGCCTTGATCTATCTCTCGGCGGCGGTGATAGCGGTGCCGCTGGCCAAGCGCTGGGGGCTGGGTTCCGTGCTCGGCTACCTGCTGGCGGGCATCATCATAGGTCCCTTCCTGCTAGGGCTGGTGGGGGAGCAGAAGGATGTGATGCACTTCGCCGAGTTCGGGGTGGTGCTGATGTTGTTTCTGGTCGGGCTGGAGCTGCGCCCTGCTCTGCTGTGGCAGCTGAAGGGACCCATACTCGGCACCGGTGGCCTGCAGGTGCTGCTCACCACTGGGGCCCTGACCGGGGTCGCTCATCTCATCGGCCTGCCCTGGCAGCAGGGGCTCGCCATCGGTCTCATTCTGGCGCTATCCTCCACCGCCATCGTGCTGCAGAGCCTGCAGGAGCGCAAACTGATGCAGAGCGAGAGCGGGCGATCCGCCTTCGCAGTGCTGCTGTTCCAGGACATCGCGGTCATTCCCATCCTGGCCATACTGCCGCTGCTCGCCATCGCGCCTGTGGTCAGCAACGGCAATCCGGATCTGGCGGGCTGGCAGCACGGCCTGCTGGTGGTCGCCGCCATCGCCGGCATAGTGCTGGGCGGCCACTACCTGATGCGGCCGGTGTTCCGTGCCATCGCCCAGTCCCACATGCGGGAGATCTTCGTCGCCGCCGCCCTGCTGCTGGTGATCGCCATCGCCGTGCTGATGGAGTCGGTGGGCCTCTCCCCCGCCCTCGGCTCCTTCCTCGCTGGCGTGGTGCTGGCGGACAGCGAGTATCGTCACGAGCTGGAGGCGGACATAGAGCCGTTCAAGGGGCTGCTGCTCGGCCTCTTCTTCATGTCGGTGGGCGCCGGCATCGACTTCGGCCTGTTTGCCGCCCATCCCCTGCTCATTCCATCCCTGGTGATAGGGCTGATGCTCCTGAAATGGGGGGTGCTGATGGTGCTCGGCCTGATCATTCGCATCTCGCCGAGCCAGCGCTGGACCTTCGCCCTGGCGCTGGCACAAGGGGGGGAATTCGCCTTCGTGCTGTTCTCGTTCGCCGCCCAGAACAAGGTGCTGCCCGGTGACACCATCTCGCTGCTGACCCTGGTGGTAGCGCTCTCCATGGCGCTGACGCCGCTCTTGCTGATCCTCAACGATCGGGTGATCCAGCCCTGGTTCGACTACCGCAACCAGAGCGATGCACCCGAGCACGAACAGCCGGAACTGGTCGAGCACCCGGTCATCATCGCCGGCTTCGGCCGCTTCGGCCAGATAGTGGGGCGTCTGCTGCACGGTCACGGCATAGGCACCACCATACTGGAGCAGGACGCCAGCCAGATAGAGATGCTGCGCAAGTACGGCTATCAGGTATTCTACGGCGATGCCAGCCGGCTCGACCTGCTCCATGCCGCCGGGGCCCACAAGGCCAGGCTGCTGGTGCTCTCCATCAACGATCCGGCTACCTCCCTCGAGGTGATCGAGATGGTGAAGAAACACTTCCCGCACCTCAAGATCCTGGCCCGCGCCCAGGACAGGCCCCATGCCCACGAGATCCTTCGACACGGCGTCGACAGCGTGCACCGGGAAACCCTGGGATCGGCCGTGGATCTGGGGGTAGAGGCACTGACCCAGCTCGGATTCCGGGCCAACCAGGCCTGGCGTGCGGGTCAGGTGTTCAAGCAGTATGACAACCGGCTGCTGCGGGAACAGGTCAATTACCTGGATGACGAGCACACCTATATCAACAAGAGCCTGCAATACCGCGAGATCCTCTCCGATCTGCTGCAAGACGATCAGGAAGGACAGGAGCGTACCCACGCGCACAACTGGAACAGCGGTCTGCCCGACAACGACAAGGAAGCAATATGATTGCCTATTACCCCATGTTCAAACACCTGCACATGACCCTGGCCATGGTCAGCCTGCTGCTGTTCATCTACCGCTGGAGCCTGGCGCTGGCTGGCAGCGGGCGCTTGCAGCAGAAGTGGCTCAAGGTGTTGCCCCACATCAACGACACCTTGCTGCTGCTGTTTGGCGTGCTGCTGGCGGTCACCCTGCAGATGAGCCCAGGCCAGCAGCCCTGGCTGATGGCCAAGCTGATCGCCCTGGTGCTCTACATAGGTCTCGGCGTCATGGCGCTCAAGCGCCCTGCGCGCGGCCAGAAACTGATTGCCGGGGTCGCCGCCCTCGCGGTATTTGGCTACATGATTGGCGCCGCCATCACCAAGTCAGCCTGGTCCTGGCTGGCCTGAACGACCTCTTTGCCGGTGAGGGCCCAGTCCCTCACCTCTCTCCCCCTGCCGAATACCCTCCTCCCCCTTGGCTCCCTATACATTTCTCCCCTGTCGTGACAACCTGGCAAATCTGGAGAACGCTTTATTTTGGCAAAAAACAGCGCCAAACAACCCCCTCCACGCTTTGATTGTCGATTATTATCAATCAGTTAGCTCGTTATGTATGAAAATGGCGACAGTTGTCGCAGCAAAACTTGCGACATAGACTGTCGCATGCCATGGCTAGGATACACTCAACGCTAAACCAGTGAAGGCATGCACCATGAGTAAGAAGCTGTTACGACAACTGACCTTGGCGCGTTGCATCCCGCACCGCCCTTACAAGCTGACCGCCAGCCAACTCCAGGTAAAACTGGAAGAGGAAGGCATTCACGTCAGTCTGCGTACCGTGCAACGGGACCTGGAAGAGATGTCCGGCATGGGACTGTTCGACCTCACCTCGGATGAGCGCAGCAAACCACACGGCTGGTGCTTCGAGCGCCACGGTCTCAACGACTTTGCCAACATCATGCCGCTCTCCCTGGCAGTGGCCCTGAAAACCTGGAGTGATCAGGCGAGCCAACTGCTACCGGCGAGTGTCTTGACCGAATTGAACCCCCTGGTCGACAAGGCCAGCCAGGTGATCCGTGACAGCCAGAGCGAACTGGCGGAGCGCTGGCTCGAGAGCGTGCATCAGTCGCCGCGTCCGTTTGCCGGCAACCCTGAGATCCGCCGCAGCACCCTGATCCGCGACGCCCTCTGGCGTGGTCGCAAGTTCAGCGCCGAGATCCAGCGTGTCATCAAGGAACGCACCGTGTGGCTCTGCTATGACCGCATCAATCCGCTCGGGATCCTGAACCAGCCCGATGGCCCCATCCTGCTCTGTACCCTGTCCGAGCTGGATCCCAAGGTCTATGGCATCCCGTTCGATCACATCAAGAACGTGGAACTGACCAACTTCAGCGCCACCCAGCCGAAGGATTTCAACGTCCAGAAGCTGATCCGCGACCAGGGCTATCAGGACGTCAGCGGCCCGATCCGCTTCGTCGGACGCATCGATGCCAACTGCCCCACCCTGATCGATGGGCAGATCCCGGGACACAACCCGCGCATGACCCGCTACGACAAGCGCAGCGTGGTGGTGGAGACCGAGGTCCAGGATACGCCCGAGTTCCGCTCCTGGTTGAACAACATGAGTGGCAACCTGGAAGTATTGGCACCGGAGTCCCTGCGCAAGGCATACCCGACACCGGGTACCCGGGTCAGCTGAGCACAATCGGATGAATGATGAAAAGCCGAGCATGAGCTCGGCTTTTGTCTGTTTTTCACACATAATTATTCAATTAATTTTTAACTCTTACACCCCTGATTGAGCCTTCTGTACCATCGTTTTCCTCCCTGTTTTTGGTTGTGAGAGATCCGCCATTCCTCCTGTAAGACCCCTCAGTGTTGAGCCGTACGTGAAGCCATCCCGAGAGCCTTATGCTTTCCTGAGAAACTAAATAAGGCACTGATAAAAAAGACAAATTCAGATTAATGACAGATATTCATTCATCATCTGGTGTTATCTGATGCCCTCCCATGCCTTGTTCCTGCCCACGATTGCCTTAGTATGGGTCTCACAAGGACGGCTGGTCCGGCAGGATGCAGGAACAGCGCATAAATAGGAAAAGCCGCAGGACGTGGCAGGACACCTCAGGATGAGGTTGATAACCCGGATGGTTATCACAAGGAATGACAGGACAACCGCAGGATGCGGTCGCAGGACACCTCGGAATGAGGCCAAGTGGCACGGATAGTCACTCTTCAGGATGACAGGAACCCCGCAGGAGCGGCAGGAACAGCTTCAGGATGAAGCGAGATGACCAGGGTGGTTATCTGTCAGGATGACGCAAGGAACACCACGGGATGTGGTAATGGACACCTCCAGGACGGAGACGGTGAAGCAATCAGGAGTGATTGCCAGGCTAGGATGGCCACAGGACACCCCAATGGAATGGGAAGGGGAAATTCCAAAGGAAAGGATAGAGTCAAGGATTGCAGGGAGCATGGCAGTTCAGGGACTGGACGAGATGACTTGAGGGGACGGCAGACGCCGTCCCCTTTTCTTTATATGCACTCCAGCGGATGAGCCCACCCTAGGGGCGCACTTACCCCATGTTCCGGAGCTGTTGCCTGAATCACCTCGCCCGCAGGCATAAGATGCATCGCGTGCATCTCATGGACAACCCCTGACCACAGTTATCGAAACCAATATCCATTGCACTGACAGAAGAGCAGAGCGCCTTAGCCGCCCAGCGGGACACTACTTCATCACTTCTCTATTCACCGGGCAGCCAAGTCTGTTGAGTGGACGGTTTGCCCCTCCCTCTACTTCATATGCACCAAAGCAAAATCAGTGGCGGAGTGTCCAGGGAAGCCGTGTGAGCCGAGATGGCAAACAGAGGTCATATGGCACGGTGATTCCGTGGCACCTTTAGTGGTGACTGTGGTGTTTCAGAGG
>NZ_CBCPLW010000012.1:0-142551 GCF_965119515.1 Aeromonas sp. Marseille-Q7275 | reverse complement strand
AAAAAATAGGACCAGAGAACAATAAAAATAAAAAGCACAAACAAAATGATAAACAAGAATAGAAAAGGCCCCGACCGCTTATTTTTGGTAACGAGTAGCAGAACAAGATCATGGGTCCGACTCGGTCGGATGCCGGCGTGACCCCCCGCCGTTATGCTGTCCAACGTCACACCATTTCCGGCCGTTCCACATAGAAGGGGGGTTCGCCATCCAAGGCCAACAGTTCCCCTTCCAACTCGATTTCGATAGGCTTTGTTCTACGGCACATCTAAAGTGTAAAAGGTTTTACTCCAAGACTCCAAAGTCCATCTATATTCAAAATGTAATTTATGATTTTATCTCTGCCATCATTAATAAGCATTCTGGCTTCATTAGTGACATCTTCCGATTTGCTATCAAAAAATCCAACCGCGCAGCCCCATGGATCATCTAGCGAATCACAGATACCTTGCAGCATAGCTTTGTAAAAATTTACATTTGCATTGTCATCATAAAATTTTTTATCAACAAGAACAGTAAGACTTCCTTTCCTTTCACCAATAAAACGAACAGGGGAAAGTAAGTTTTCTACACACATACGTTCGATAATCTCGATAGCTCTTGTGTCATGGTCTTCATCCCAAATCACCGCAAAGTCATGTACGTTCACGTTGCGAGTTGGCTTGAGTTGTGAATCGAAAGATGTTGTTGCTCTTAATACAGAATAATGGCTTCCCCGGCCAATTCTACCGACAGGCGAAGGCTCATCATAAATTGTTGAAAACAGGGATGAGTATTGCGGAAAATTGGAGTTATTCATATATAGCACCTTTATTTTCGATAAAAGTCACAAGTTCAATTGTTTGTCTACTAGCCTTTCGAGCTCATAGGTTCAATATTTAAGCTACTCGTCTTGTAGAACAAAAGCAAGTGCTCACTTAACGGCGGGTCTCCCCGCCGTTCTGCTATTCAGCCCTTACACCGTCTCCGGCCGGTCCACATAGAAGGGCGCAGTCTCACCATCCAGGGCCAGCAGTTCCCCCTCCAGCTCGATCTCGATGGGCTTGTCGCTCAGGAAATCCACTGCCTTCTTGGGGGCCAGGCTGGCGCGGGGCACCGTCAGAATGATGGACTCTCCACCGATCACGCTGCGCCCATCCAGGGTCAGCTTGGCCTTCACCTCCGGCTGCACGTTGCCGGCGATGCGCGAACCGGTGACCGCGTTATAGCTGGCGCTGACCGTCACCGGACCACCGTCTGCCACCGCCCCGGCCTTGGTGGCGCGCAACAGCCCCAGGGCATAGTTGATCTCAAAGTCGGTGCCGAGCACCAGAGCCGTGGCGCCCTCCTTCACCACCAGGCCGGTGGCCGAGAGATTGGTCTTGCCCAGGCTCACCCACTTGGGGTGCGCCGGCAGGGTCAGCGCCACCTCGGTCAGCGTCCCCGCGCCCTGGTTGATGGGGCTCTCCAGCCCCATGAAGGCGGCGGCCAGCAGCACCGGCGGGATCTCGCTGGTCTTGATGGTGACCGTGGCGGGCTTGGGCACGAAGTAGGTCTCCCGCGCCTGGCCTAGCTTGCCCTTGCGCTTGCTCGGAATGCTGATCTTCTCGCTGTCCGGTTTGACCTCTAGGCTGTTGACGTCCACCGGGCCAATCACCCCGTTCGAGACGTTGTTAGTGAAGGTCTCGATATAGAGATCCCCTTCCAGGTGCAGTGTTTCGCTCATGACCGTTCTCCCTTGAATTTCACTGTCGTCTTGAAGGCAAGGGGCAGATACACCACCCCACCCTTATAACTCGGCTTCACCGGTGCGGTTTCACGCCGAAAGGTACTGTCACCACAGGGGCGGCCAGCGATGGCCTGCAGGATCCGCCCCATCCATACCCCGGCGCTGGTTTCCTTCGGGGCAGCCCTGTGCACCAGCACCAACAACCAGACCTGATCGAACGAGCTTTGCCGCCCGGATTGGGTGGTCTCACTCTCCCGTTCTCCCTGGTAAATCACATGGATGGCCGGGTTGTACTGACCCAGGTTGGCCACCGCCTCCAGGTCGGTGGCCACAAACACCTCCTTGAGCCCCCGCTCTTTCAAGGGCAGCAGCAGCTCCCGCAACCGCTCCCCCGCCGCCAGGTAGTCGAGCTCAGGCGTGGTCAGCGTGGGCCCACTCATAAGAAGCCCCCACTGCCTCGACCAAAGACCCGGCCATCGGATTGCAACTGGGCCAAGTTCTGGCTCTCCACCTGCTCGCCATCGGCCGCCAGTCCCAGCGCCAGCTCCCCCTTGCCCACCAACTTGAGGAAGGCCAAGGCCGCCTCGTTACGCTTGGCAATCTGCTCCGGCGCCTGCTCGCCGTAGAGGCGGTGGCGGGCAATATCGGCGCAGAGGGGGACCAGGGCACTCGGGATATGGGCCAGCGGCAAGGGGTAGCGTCCCGCCAGGTAGCCATCGATCAAGGCGCCGGCATCCTGCAGGGCGATGGTGATGGCAGCCTGATCCAGCTCACCGGCCGGGGTCATGGCGAGGCGCAACAACTCCGCCTCGCCAAACCGGGTCACCATGTCATTGACGCTGGCGTACATGGCTTATTCCCCGCCCTGCTGGTTGGACTCAGCGCCGGGTGCTGCCACCAGCTGCTGCACCTGGATGGCGGCCAGCAGCTCGGCTTTCTTCATACCGGCCGCATCAGGGATCGCCATCTCCACGGCCAGTTCGCGCAGCTCATCGACCTTCATCTCGGCCAACGGGGTGACCCTGCCATCGGCGGTGGCCACGCCGGCCAACGACCCCGTGGCCATCCCCTGGCTCAGGTCGCCCAACGCTGGATCCAGATCCCCATCCGGCGACGGTGCATCACCTGCCGGAAGGAGGGCGTCCTCAGCCAGCCGCATGACCACCAGACGCGGATCGGCCTCCAGGGTCTCGCACTGCAGAGGCGACACAGCCATCTCAGACTTGCCTGGAGCAATCGGCAGGCCCGCGCGGAAATAGACCTGACGAAGCGTTGATGTAATGCCAACTCGAATAGCCTGTTCCATCTCGTGTTCCATCTCGTGTTCCATCTCGTGTTCCATCTCATGTTTCCCTCTTTCATATCTGGTCGAGGCCTGTTTAAACGGGGGTTAAACGCCGAACCCCTGGCCGTTTAACCCCGTTCTTAAACAGCGCATAACGGTGGGATTTACAGGTAGTCCGCCACCACCAGCTTCAACTTGCCCTTGAGCTCGTTGCTGCTGCTATCAGACAGCTCCCGCTCCAACATCCGGGTCGCCAGCTTCTCCAGCGAAGCCGGTACCACCAGCAGGGTGGCCTTCACCCCGAGCTTGCGGCCGCCATCCGCCTCGAAGGCCCGCATCCTGGAGAAGGCATCCCACAGGGAGTCGGGGGTGAGGGCGCGCTTGTTGGCGAACGCCAGTTGCCAGAAGCCAAAGCCGGCGGCATCGCGGCAATCCACCCCGTAGCGGAACTCTTTGCGGCTGAACACCGCCTCATCGTCGATCTTGGTCATGGCGATGAGCTGCGGCGCTTTGCGCTCTTGGAAGATGATGGGCTTGAGGGCGCGGCTGGTATCGAGCAGGAACCAGGGCTCGCCGGTATAGGCGCCATCCACCACCAGGTTGGCGGCCAGTACCGGGGTACCGGTGCCATCGGCCTTGGGATAGACCGGGTGATCGGTGTCGAAGAAATACTGGGTGTCGTAGCAGGGCGTCGTGAAGCCAGCCCCGAGTAGGCCGAAACAGAGCTCGTCGGGATGTACCCCTGCCGCCAGGCCCATCTCCTGGAACAAGGGGGCATAGATACCCAGCTCATCGTCCTCGATGTCGTTGCGATCCACCCCCACGGTGGCCTCGAAGTCTTCGTTGACGATCTGGTAACCGTGCGCCTTCATCGACTCGATCACCCGATCCCCGACCCACTTGCGCAGGCTGGGAAACTTGCCAAGCCAGCCATAGGTGTTGGATTTGGTGGTCGATTTGATGACCGTCGCGATCTCGGTGTACTGGGTCGGCGCCTCCCCCTTGGCGTCTTCAAAGTTCTTCTTGAAGCCGGTGAACAGGGCCTGCAGCAACGCGGGTGTAATGATGGCCATTGGTGTGTTCCTTCTCTGGATAAACGAGGTGGTGAGTCGCGCGCTTAAGCCTGCTTGGCCTTGGCGAACGCCTCATGGGTGATGCCGAGCTGATCGGCGGCGTAACGGTCCTCGGCCGAGAGCACCGCATCGCCTGATCGAGCGGGCAGGGTTACTGCGGCGGTCTGGCTGGCGGCCAACGCCGCGATGGCCGGGCGCGGATCCAGCAGTGCCTTGAGCGCGGCCACCCCCTTCTGGGCGGCGTAGGCGGTCAGGTACTCCTCTTCGGCGGCCACCACCTTGCCCTGGGTGCGGGCCTCTTTGATCAGGGTCGCGGCATCGGTGGTATCCGCTTTGGCACTGAGGGCCGCCACCTGGGTGACCAGGGCGTTATAGGTCGCCACCGGCACGTATTGCGCCAGGTCAATCTGGCCACCCGGTTGCGCCTTGAGCGCAGCCAGCGAGGCCTTCTCGGCCGAGAGCGCCGCCTCCAGCTCCGGGGCCTTCTTGGCATTGGCCTGCAGGCTGTCCAGTTCGGTGAGCGCCTTCTGCAGTTGCTCGTCGGTGGGGTCGCCGGTCAGCTCGATGCCGAGCTTGGCCAGCAGCTTTTTCAGCAGTTCATTCATGGAGGTCTCCTTGGAGGGGGTGGCCAGCTGGCCGGGTTGGGAACTCAAAGGCAGCGCACTGAGCGCCGCCAACGCCTGCATCCCCACCACACCGGGATCATTGGTGATGGCGGTCATACGCAGTTCCAGGGGGCGACCCTGAGCGTCATAGGGAAAGACGGCCGACAGGAAGCGATATTCTTTGGCAGCCACCAGGGCGGCGGCGCGATCGGTCCAGCGCGGCTTGATAAAGAGGCCAGCCCCCTCGCGCCACTCGATCTCGTCGGCGTTGTACCAACCGGCCGCCGGCGCTGGCTGGCCGTTCTGGTCGGTCTTGAGGGTCTGGTGGTCGTAGTCGATCAGAATGTCTTGCCCCATCTCCCTCACACGATTGATGAGGGTGGTGGCGATGGACTTGTCGAGTTGCCAGTGGCCACCGGGCACATCGAAGGGGCGACCATCGCGGGCTTTGAAGGGGCCCATGGGCAGGAGTTGCTGCCAACCATCGGCCTCGGTCGTCAACGCGGCATCGAGCACGGCCAGCCCCAGGGTGGTGGGTCGCGTGTTCAAGATGGCCAGGGCAATGGCAGATTGGGGCATCACTCTCACTCCGGCTGTTCACAGCAAAAAATCACTGTTGCCAGTGTCAGGGAGTGGAGAAAGCGGTGGGGTTTATGGTGGGTTACTGCATCATGGGATCGAATGTGGGGAGGGGCTAAGGGTGTGGATGCCGTTTAATGCTGTTTAAACGCCATTTTGCTGCTCAGGTGGGGAGTGGGTCATGCCATCGTAGCAGCCCAAGCCCGCCAAACGCACTCAGGGGCTCAGGGAGCCGCGACGGTCAGATAGCCCTCCAGCGTCTCCAGCACACTTTGCTGATCGGCGTCCGACAGTCCCAGATAGGGGCGCTCGGGCAGGTTGATCTCGGGGCGGCCGAACTGATGAGCCGCGCCATATTCGAGCGGGGTGCCGAAATAGAGGGCCTGGGGATCGGCCTGATAGTTGAGGGTGTCGCGCAGATCATCGTTGAGGCGCAGCACTTCATCGGCATGGCGGGGCTTGCGGGCGCGGTACTTGTCCGAGAGTGGGGCCCAGGGCTCCCCCTCCGGGGTCTCCTGCGCATCCCAGCGATCCCGGTGGGAAAGCGCCAGCCCCTCGCCAATATCGGCCAGGGGCTCGCTTAGATCACCGGTGCGCTGATAGAGCTTGGCCAGCAGCTCATGAGCATCAGCCACCCCGTGGTGACTGATGGCGATAAAGCTGCCCGCCATCAGACTTCATCCCCGAAGGTGGTCATAAAGTGCAGGGCTTCTTCATCGGCCTTAGCCATAGCAGCCTCCCAGAGATCCACCAACATATAGACCTCACCATTCTGCGTCTCCAAGGCCTGTTCGCACAGGGCATCCAGCGCCTTGGCATGGTGCAGGGTAAAGGGGCCATCTTCTGCCAGCAGGGCGCTGGCTTGTTCCAACAAGGTCATCCTCTTTCTCCTTTACGGCTGGCCGCCGTGGCCTGGGCCAGCATGGCCTCCACCCGTTTAGCCAGCTCAGGGAAATGCGCCACCATGGCGTCCCTGGCCAATACCCAGGCGGCAAACGCCTCGGCTGCCGCCTCCATCTTGGTCTTGCCTGCATACTCCGTCAGCAGTCCAACCCCCGTCAGATCTGGCTCTCCGGCCCAGAAGTGAACCTGGTGCCCCAACTCGTGCAACCAGGTGGAGAGCCGCTGGGCAGATTCCCCCAGTTTGCCGCCGACGTTGGCCGATACACTCCAGTGCCGGCGCAGGGTGTCGCCACTGGTGCCCCTTGGCTGCCACTGACGGGGCCCGGTGTTGGCATGGGCATCGGTCACCACCTCGGTGGCCGCCGCTTGCACCGCCGGCATATTGACTGCTTTCATAGTATCGCTGGCCTTGACCTTGATAACCAGATGACCCCAACTTTTGGCGGTAAAGCCATTGGTCATATTGGCCCGACGAGAGTGATAGAAAGAGCGCACCAGATAGGGATCCTGGCCCAAATACTCGGCGATGGCCGGGGCCAGCTTGAGCCCTGCGGCCCCCTTGCCCATCTCAGTTTGCTTGATAAACAGCGTTTTCACCGGATGCGCCTTGAGGAACGCCGATAACCCGTCGCGCTGGGGCGCTGGCAACTGAGTCAGCAAGTCACTCAGGCCCTGGGCACTCACCCCCTTGGCGCTGGAATAGGCGCTCTCCACCATCCGTTCGGGCAGTCGCTGCGCCAGCACCGGCTTGGCCGCCTCCCGCTTGGCCACGGCCTTGGTCAGTGCGGCTGGGGTTTGCGGGCGATAGTCAAATCCAGGGTCGATGCCACGGGGGATCCGGTGTATCTCCCCGGTCGCCTTGTCCACCCACTCATAGTCGCCATCTTCCGGCGCCTTGCCTACCTCCAGGCCGCGCCGTTTGAGATCCGCGTCGGAGAGCAGGAACTTCTTGCACTTGCAGCCATAACCGTTGCTGGGGGAGTGGGTATCCCACCAGGGGTGGTCTACCGGCAGCACCAGATTGTTCCACTTGAGGTGTAACGCCCTGGGGTGCTCCGAATCCCCGTGCCGGTAGAGTGCATAGGGCCGCTGGTGCTTGATGCGCTCGATCTGGTCATCACGCCCGACGTTATAGCTCTGGCGCAGGTTGGTCTCGAAGATGACGCGAGAGCGCCAGGAGGCTGGGCCGGTGTGCTCCCAACCGTGGCGGGCCACGATGTCCTTGAATGCCTTCTGGAAGGCGCCAATGGATTGCCCTTCACTGATCGCTTTGTCCACCGCCCCGCGCAGGTCCGCCAGCAAGTCCGTCTTGGTCGCCCCCGCCACCATGAAGGCGCGGTTATGGGCATCCCGCCACACATCGGCCCAGCGCTCACTCGGCATGTCGAGCTTCTGGCGAAAGAAGGCGATCGCCTCGGCAAAGGGAAGTGATCCGTAACGAACGGGCATCAGTTGCCCTCCTCCATCTCCAGCATACCAAGCAGTTCGCTGGCGGCGATGGCCTGGGCCAGCAGAGCCCCCAGCTCGTCATGGCTGAGGGCGGGCTCCAGCGCCAGCAGGCCGTCCCGGATCTCCTCCAGGGTGGTGGCCTGCATCACCAGCGCCTGAACCGCATCGGTCATGCCGGCGAGCAAAGGGGCGACCTCTGCCTGCAGTCGGGTCAGTTGGGCATCGTTGTTATCGCCCTGGGCCTTGGCCGCTTTCTCTTTACTGGCTGCCTCTTTGCCCGCAGCCTCTTTACCGGCAGAGAGCGCCGCCAGACCTTGCGCCTTGAGTGCTGCCTCCCCTGCTCCTGCCTGCTTATCGACGATAACCAGCACCTCCTCCCCGGCCTTGGGGGCCGGGATCTGCAGCTTGTCGCGCACCCACTGTGCCGGGATCTGCATCCCCATCCCCACCAGGGCCCGCAGCGGATAGGCCAGATCGCGCATGTCCTCCGGCTCGGTCACGTCGAACTCCAGCCGGGGGGCCCGGCGCGGGCCCTGGAAGCTTTTGCCGTTGAGGGCAAACAGCGGGTACACCAGATCCCGGGTCAGGGTCGCGGCCAGCTGGCGCAGGTCAGCATCGCGCACCTCCTGGCGCACCTCGTTATGCACGTTGCCGAGCGCATTGGTCGAGCTCTTGCCGTCGGCCTGGGAGGTCAGGGTGCCGCCCAGGACGGCCTTGCTGATGGAGCGCTCGCACCAATCCATCATCACCACAAAGGGATCGGCCTGGCCGCTGGCCGCGTTCTCGAACTCGATCTCCATCCCCCTCGGGATGATGCCACCGGCGTTGTGGCCGATGGAGAGCACCGCCTGCAGCAGGGTCGCCTTCTCCTTCTCGGTGGCCCCTTCCGGGTACTTGCCCAGGCGCACCGGCAGGCCGTAGATCTCCAGAAACTCGGCGAGATCCCGCACGCTGTAGTTCTTGAACAGGAAGGGCCAGACCAGGGTGCGGATAAGGCCGGTGCGCGCCAGATAGCCCGACTTGGACTTGGCCTTGTGAACCAGCCAGCCAAACGGATTGAGGCCAGCGCCCTCCTTGCTGCCATCGCGCAGCCGCAACTGGTTCCAATCATCCGGGTGGGTCTGGAACCAGGCGGGGTCGCGCCAGACGATGCCCTTGGGGAGCTGCAACCCCTCCACCATTTCCCAGCCGCTGAACTCCTGGGCACTGAACCCCTTGAGTACCGCATCGGTGGCGTCAAAGATGGCATCATCCAGCCAGGTGAAGTCCTCCAGCAGCTCCCGGATCATCTCGCTGTCGCGCTTCTCGGCCGGGGTGGCGTTGCGGGGCGGCTCTATGGTCCAGCTCACCCCGAGCAGGGCCCGGCGGCGCTTGCCGAGCTCGCTCTGCAGGTGGGCATCCTTCTCCTCCATGTCTTCGGCCAGCTCGCACTGGGCGATGAGGCTCCCCTCCTCCGCCTCTTTCAGTGCCGCCGCAGCCTTGCCAGGGGTGAGCCCCACGGTCGGGTGTTCGCTGTAGTGGCGGCGCAGCTGGGCCAGCTTGGCGTCGTTCTCGCTCTGCGGCTCTCTCTGCAGGCGCAGGGGATTGCCGTGAATATCTATGATCCCGCTCATTACCAGGCACCTCGTTCATATCGGTGATAGTCGTCATCCCTGCGCTCTTCATCACGCTTGCCAGGCAAGGGGGTGAACTCGATGGCGCCCCCCTCCATCCAGCTGGCCCGCACCGCCATGACCAGGGCCACCGCAAAGTCGCCGTGACGCTGTTGACCGCCCTGGCCGGTGTTCTTGCCCTTGTCGATCTTGGGGATGCCGTTGATAACCTGGATCTTGCCCAAGTCATCCTGCACGTCCGCATGGCGCGGGATAATCAGGTTGTCGTCCTCCAGCTCGGCCTTGAGCTTGGGCATCCACTCCCGGTACCAGGGGTCACTCAGCATCACGCACTCGATCATGCTGGCCCCCCAGCGCAGCCGGGCCGCCTCTGCCAGATAGCCGCCGTTGCCGGTGGCATCGAACGCCGCCGCCGTGAAGCGGTGCAGCCCCTGCAGCAGGTAAAACAAGATCTGGCGTTGGGTTTCATAGGGGGCGTTGACCAGCTCCACCACGAAGGGCACCCGTTTGCGCAGGTTGGCCGCGATGGAAAGCGGGACAAACACCGAGAGATCCCCCTTGCGGGCGAAGTCTTCGCCGAGCACATGGCGGCAACTGCGATCGAGTGCCTCCAGGCAGGGCTTGAGGTGTTCCTCGCACCAGAGCTCCGCTACCGCCTTGCGGGTCTCCTCACTCAGGAGCTCGAAATCCGCAGGGGAGGTGAAGCGCAGGATGGGGATATCCGGCTGCATGGCCCGCTCGATCAGGCTGCGCTTGATGTAGGCGCCGCTGCTCTGCTTGGGCACGCAGAAATACTCCTCCAGGGCGTCCTCTTCGGTGGCGGTGTCTTTCAGCAGGCCCGCCTTCCAGGCCTCCTCGGCCTCCGGTGTCCAGAGCTGCCCCTTGACCTGGCAGATGCGCCGATAGAGGCCCTGCCGGCAGGCGTCATCCAGGGTGATGGTGTGGATGGAGTAGCGCTTCTTGCCGGCGCGGCTGTCGTTGATGAGCTGGTTGAACAGGTTATCCACGCCGTTGTGGGTGCTGATGAGGCGCACCTTGGCGCCCCACATGGTCAGCGCCAGCGCCGCTTTCAGTACCTCGGCCAGTCGGTCATGGAACGCCGCCTCGTCGATGGTCACATTGCCCTGCATCCCCCGCAGGTTGGAGGGGTTGGAGGAGAGCGCCTGCACCTTGAAGCCCGAGGCGAAATAGACCACGAAGGTGAGGATCGCCTTGTCCTCGTCGTCGGTGAACACCTCCTCCTGGATCTCGCCGGCCGCCTTGTCATACGCCTTGGCCCACATGGCCACGGCGTCGATAAACTCGCGGGCCATCTCCTTGTTGCTGCCCACATAGAAGTGATGGCAGCCCCCGGCAGTCTTGGTTTTGGAGGCGGTCAGGGCGGCATCGGCCGCCTCCGCCCAGGTGATACCGGTGCGGCGGCTCTTCTCGGCAATCTTGAGCGGGCTCTCGTCGGCGATCCAGATCCGCTGGTACGACAGCAGCACCTCGTCGGGGCTGTATTCGGTACCGAGGGTCTGGGCCAACTGCTGGGCGATCGTGGTCATCAGACAATCCCCAGAATTTCACGGCGGATCGCGGCGGCAGCTTCACCGCTCAGGCCCGCCTGGGTAACGATAGCCTCGGTCTTGGTGGCCACCTCCTCGGCAAAAGCCTGGCGGATCTCCTTCTCCCGCTTGTGACTCTGCATGGCGGTGGATTCGAGGCGCTGGGCCGCCAACATGGCGTTTTTCAGCATGTCGATATCCACCGCCTCCTCCGGGTTCTGCACCTGGGCCAGCATCGCCTTGAACAGCTGGGAACGGCCCAACTCCAGGATGAGCTTGGTGGTCTCCCCCATCGGCTTGTCGCCGAGCTGGCTGGTCAGTGCCGCCGTGGTCTCCCGCAGGTCGCGCAAGTGTTGGCCTACCTGCTCCACCTGGCTGGCGTGACGACTCAGCCCCGAGCGGGAGAGCTTGAGATCGTCAGGCAGTCCGGCCTCATCAATCAGGCCATTGATCTCATCCAGGATGGCGGCCTGGCTGTTGCCCTTGTCCCGCAGCATGGCGTTGAGGGCATCGCGGATAGCCTCGGGCAGCAGCCACACCTTGCTGGCGCGGCCTCGGGTCGGTTTCTCGGCCATGGCTAGTCCTCCGCCCTGGGCTTCTTGATGCCAGGCACGGTCGCCCGCCCTTCTGCCACATCCTGGCCACGGCCAGTGAGGTGAGCCACCTGCACCTGGGCGAGGCGCTCGATGCGCACCAGCCCCTGCTCTTCCAGCCAGGCCAGCAGGGTCTTCACCCGATCCCGCGTCACCCGGCCGGTCCCCAGCTGGTCGAGACAATCGTTGAGGATCGACTCATTGGCCGCGCCACCGATATCGAGCAGGGAACGCAAGATCACCAGGCGCTGCTGGGAATCCAATATCGCTTGAATGCTCATGCTTTCTCCTTCTGTACCGCTGAGAGCTCATTCTCCAGCAGCATGTCGGCGAGCCGGCGGGCCTGGCGCAGTTCCGGCTTGACCTCCCGCAACTCGCCGCGCAGCTCGCTGATCTCCAGCTGCAGCTTGTGCAGCTCCCGCTCACTCGGCAGATCGGCCAGTACCTGCTCCACCCGCTGCACTCGCTGCACCAGGGCCGTGAGATCTTCCCGCTTGGCGTAGGTCTTGGAGAGCAGGATGATCACCACCAGCCCCACCAGACTGGCCAGGGCATACAAGGGCCCCCAGTTCTTAACGATGAATTCCCACACGGACTGCCTCCTTGCGCTCATAGAGGGTCTGGCACTCGATGCAGCGCTCGGCACCAGGTTCTGCTGCAAGGCGCAAGGGCGGGATGGCGTTATCGCAATCGCAGCAGATGCCATCCCCCTGGGGCCTTGCCCTTGTTTGATGGGACTGAATAAGGCGCCCGATCCGCTCGGCGTCGAGCTGCTGGGCGCGGTCTATGGGGTCGCTCAAGGGCGTCTCCTTGCGAACCGGTTACTTGACCACATGGGTCGCTTTGAGGCGGCCCCAGATAGCGACCAGGCCGCCCACTGCGCTGGCCACATCCACGATCGTGGTGACCACGGTGGTCTGGGTGCCGGGGTCGATCTGCACGCCGAACAGGCCGGCAATACCGGCCCCCACGGCAATCAGGCCACCGATCACGGTGCGGCTTTTGAAGGCCGACTTTGCTTGGGGTAACAGGGAATCAGCCATGATGGGCTTCCTTATATTGAGGTTGGGAAAGACGGGCACGGGCCCGCAGGCGATCCAGCTCGCCCACCGACCGCCAGCCCTGGGCAAACAGGGACTGGCGAGTGGGGTGATGGCTGTAGAGCGGGATCGCCTCCAGGTCTGCAGTTGTGGTGCTCGGATCGGCCAGGTATGCCTTGAGGTGGGCGCGGCGCCCTTCCTTGAAACAGGCGAGATAACGGGGATTTTTGAGCTCGGGGATGCCGAAATAGCCGGCGGCCTGGATCCCTTGCAACGCCTGGCGGCGCTTGTTGATCAAGCTGGGTTTGCTCATGCTGCCCCCTCCCCAAACCGGGTCGAGAGCAGGTGGCTCTGCAGGCGCAGCAGACGGTTGATCCAACCCCAGGCGTTGGCCCACTGGCTCGGGTCTTTGCGCACTATGCCCAGCATGAAGCTGGCGCGGACCTCCAGCAGCGCAAGCAGCAGCGCTCGGCCACCGTCCCGACCAGTCTTGGCGGTCAGCACCCGCAGGGTCTGCGAGCCCAGCACTCCGTCCGCCATGATGCCGAGCGCCTGCTGCAGCTGACGGACGGCACGACCTGGGCCGTGATGCACGGCCCCATCGAACAGAGCGATGGCAATCAGCGGGCAGACACTATCGACCCGATCGCAACGGGCAGGCAGCCAGTAGTTGGCTCGGTAAAACAACTCGGTATGGGCGGGAGTCAGGTCACGGATGGCGATATCCGGCTGGCCATCTCGATCGAGATCGGACATGCCGTCTTTCTTGCCATCGGCGGCATCGGCGATGCCGTACTTGGTGTGGCCGCCCCGGTCGGCAGGGTGATTGACCTCGCCCCCTTCCACATCAGGGCGGAGCAACCAGGCAAGTGCGGTAGAAAAGGTATCAGGCAACATAAAGGCCCCTCGATTAACTGCGTTATCCGCAGCGTACCGAGGGGCCTTATAGACGGGGGTTTATGGTGGGTTACAAGACAGAGTGAGAATAAAGGTAAATCATCCTTACCCAGTAGTGACCTGTTCACCACCTCCACTCAGTTCTTGGCACTTTTGGAAAAGACGTTCAGCAGCCTTAATACTCTCGAGAGCATCGCTCGAGTTCACATCACTACTCAAGTCGTAATCTGCGACAACTCGCTTCCCCTTTTGCTGCTGAAGCATGGCAGCTAATCCACGTAAGGCCATCCTGTCGTATGGCTCATCTTTATCGGGGTTCTTGAGATATTGAATTAGACCGTCATGCGCATGAGCGCTGTAATTAGGCAGCGCAACGACCAGCCCTCGGACTTCGTGGAACATTGCATAATATGAACGGGCAATTGCATTTCTATACCCAATTTCATCTGCTCTTTGAACTGAGTCAGTGGCAAAACTGAGAAAATCCTTGCTAAAAACAGACACATTTCTCTCCCTTTTATCACTCAGTTTTGCCGCGGAACCAGGCCGTAACGGGAAGATCCATAAGCCGGTCATTTTCAGCAAGCTGCATGGCCAGATCAAGATTCATATCAGCAAGTTGATCGGGGTCGCATGAATCAAGTTCAAAGCATATCATGATCAATCCATCACCCGTACGAACCCCCGAGCTTCTGATGGATACACGATACTGGCTAGCGACATTAACGCACGCCATTGCCAAGCTGTTTATCTCAACGTCCTTAACACCAAAATCACCTTCCAATTCTTTCAGCATCTTGGAGAAAGTCTCAGATGTTGTCATGATCGCGGCACCCTGTTCATCGGGGTAGTACTTGCGGAGCTTCAGTGCGAGAGCAGAAATGTGATCCATGTCGCATACGACTTGGGCTGTCTCCCAAGCATTTTTCACAATCTCTGGATCTTCAAACTTATCTGCCAAGCTGAACGCAACTTTCACATAATCAGCAAAGCGGCCGATTCGTTTTAGATAAGTGCTGAAATTGCCTCCAATTCTAATGTCATAGAATCTGGCCATTCCATCCTCAAAAGCGGCAATTGCATCCTCTTCTTGCCCCATTGCACCATGACACAATGCGGTTAACAGTACCTTCGCAACCGGGTTATCGAGAGCCCGTATCTCTCTCTTTACTTTGGCTGCCTCCCATTCAGGCAACACTTGCCCGGCATCAATGTATGCCGTCAATGTATCGTGGAGTACTGATGTCTTGGGAGCTGGGGTAGCCATATGACCTATAGAATTCAATTAGATGGGTAAGCGTAATCCCTTGTACCCTAATGCACAGGAAAAACACAATCAACAGTAGCCGAGGATTCTACATAGATCGCTCTTCAGCAACCATAAAATTCCTTCCTCGATTATTGGAGAAGATTAGCCGCAAATGAAAACCCCGCCGCAGCGAGTTTTTTCTTAACGTGAGAGCTGTCGTTATTGATGCCCGAACAAGTCGGGCTGATGACGGCGCCGAGTCAGCTCTCGCTGCTCCGCTACCACTGCATAGGTCTGCGGCACCGAGAGCCCGTGCTTACGGGCCAACTGGTCGATATTACGGCCGTTGAACTCATCCCAGATGGCCCGGTCCCGCAGAGCCGCCTTGAGGTGGTCCCCGGTCGGGATGTAGTAAGCGCGACCGCCCATATAGTGGGCCTGCACCAGTGCCAACTTGCGGGCCTGAGCGCGGGCGAGGTCTGGCGCCATCCCACCTCGGCCCAGTTCGCAGGCCAGCACGTCCACCAGCTCGGCCAGCGCCTTGGGCCACTTGGTTGTCAGCTCAGTGACCGGGATCTGGTCGAGCCGGTCTACCAGCTGACCCAGAGAATCATGGTCATCGGCAAACAGGTCCAGATTGTCCTGGTTACTATCCATGTGCTATCTCCTCAAACGCCGCGAGGATGGCCTGATACCCTGCCACCCGTCCGGTTTTTACATGGGTGGGGACGGGTTTCTTGGCCACGTACAACGCCTTCACCATCTCCCGCTTGTGCCAGTTCTTGAGGGATTCCAGTACCCGGTAGGCCAGCGCATCGCTGAGCCAGGCTACCTCTGCCACTCCGATCCCGTTGTTCATCCGCACGGTCTGGCGCTCGACGTAATGATTGAGCGCGGTCTCGCTGCCATCCCGCAGCAGGCCATGACGGTGCATGGTGATCCAGATGGCCCGGATAACACTTATCTCGGCAGCTTTAACAGGAGTCCCATGAGCCGGACTTAAACGCTTGCTGGCAGCCCCTTTAGCAGGGCGTTTAACGGTCGGTTTAAAGCCTGCCGCCTTCATGGCCACCAGCACCTTGTCCAGCTCCTGCAGGGTCAGGTCGGCGGCCGAACGCTTGCAGCTCTGCTGCGTCAGCAGCTCACGATAGGTCTCCTCATCAAGTCCCAGGGTGCGCCTGCCTACCTGTACCAGCCGGATCAGGCGGGTGCGGTCACTGCTTGGCTTATTGCTCGGCTCATTGCTCATGATTGCGCTCACGTTCCCCTCCTGCCTTTGACGCCCAGATTTGTCCTGCCGCCATCACTTCTGGCCCACTGCGCCACTGAGGACAATGGCTATCGAGCCACTGCTCGGCCTGCTGCTGACTCAGGGGGCCAAATTTCATCACATAGGCCAGCAGTGGCTGCCAGTTAGACATGGCCATGGCTGGCCTCCCCCGCAACGACTCTGGCTTGCTGCAACTCCGCCACCAGTTGCCAGCGCATCCGGCAAGCTTCCCCCGCCAAGGCGAGGAGCCCCTGTGCGCGGGCCTCTTTTTCAAACTGCTTGAGCTGTTTGCACACAGCTCGCTTATCAGGGGCCGCCTGTGCAATGGCTGCCGCGCTGAAAATCTTGGTAAGCCGAATATCCATCTCTGTTTTGGTCATCGCCGTGCTCCTTTATCGAGGCGGTGAAGACCTGGGCCCAGGTCGGCTGCTCATCAGTACCCGGCCACCACGCCGGGCAGACAGGGCGGCATGGCCACCCTGTTTCGCATTGTCACTGTTCAAACTGCAGTGGCATCAGCCCCTGATACTCCTCCTCATTGAGGGGCATGGGTCCCAGTCCTAGCGCCCACAGCAGGGCGGCCTTGATGCCGTCCTCATAGGTGTCGTCGGGGTAGCAGGTGCCCTCGGTCTCGCTGATCTGCTCGCACAGCAGCAGTTGCTCTTCTGCCCTTTCCACGTTGATTTCCATCGCGCACTCCTCCTTATAACTTCGCCAGATCCAGGCTCATCTGAACGTAACGGCCCTGGCCGTCCCGCTCGTAGAGCCGCAGGTATTGGCTGGTGCCGGTCACCTGGATGGCGTCGGCGATCGCCTGCATAGCCTGCTCCCAGTCGGCATCTTCGATATTCAGCTGACGCAGGGAAAGCACCTGGTTGACGTCGATATGGCCGGCCTTGGAGACTCGAAAGGCATGGTCAACCAGCGCCCGCAGCTTGGCGTCGGCGCCATCGCTCCAGCGCGCGATGCATTGGTCGATCAGCGTCTTGGCTGCCTGGATCCGTTCATCAAATTTGCGGTGCTCTCCCACCGCCCGGATCAGCTTGTAACGGCCGTCGAAACTGAGCAGGGTCACATTGCCCTTGGTGCCGCCCCAGGCCACGCCATACTGCTCGGCCGAGAGGTCTACAAAGTCGGCGATCTGCTGCATGGCGCCGATCTTGAACGCGGCCAGGCGGGAGCGCTCTTCACGGGCGGCGGCGATGATGGCCATCACCACCTCATCGCGCAGCTTGTCTGCCGGGGCAATCAGGTCTTCCGGTACCCAGTGCCCCTGGGCGTTCTGCCGCATCGGGGTGGTGTTGCTGGTCTGTGCTTCTTGCATGAAAATCTCCTTGATGGATCTCGTTGTTATCCGGTGGGGTTACTCGCCCCTCATTGGCGCCAGTGCAGTACACAGCCACCGAAGCGCACCATCGCCACGTCGCTCACCTGCCCCGCCAGGTACTCGCGCCCCCACACCGCCCGCCGCGTCATCTCCGGGGGCAAGGGCCCTGTTACCATCAGCAGCGGGGTATGGCGCACCTGGCCGGTGCGTACCTTGCACCCGTTTGCCGTCAGCCAGAGGCGCAGCTGGTCGGCCGTGTTCTGCAGATTTCTGTTCATCCCGTTCTCCTTGTGATCTCGTCACTGGGCCCACCGCACACCCCGAGCCCGCTGGTTTACTGGTTGTTCTTACCGGCCTTTACGAGCAGCCGGTTGAATTTGATACCCAGGATCTTGATCTCCTCTTCCAGCAGAGCTATCAGAGCTAGATTCTGGCGGCTGAGGCTGTCGCCGCCATCGGTCCTGGCCTGGCGTCGTAACCGGCCCAACACTGCATCGGCGTCATACTGGGTGACAGCCACAGGTTCCGAGTCGATGACCTTGACCGGTAGCCGCATAGGGTGACGCAACTGCTCCTCCTCGCTTAGCTGACTGTTTGGGCAACCGCTGCGACACGCTTTATAGAGCCGGATTTCGTTGGGGGTGCTGCCCACATCACCAGCCTTGCGCCGTTGATGAGCCATGCACTCGTGCTGGGGAATGCGCCCCAGGATCGGGCACTCCACCGTATGTCCCATCAGCACCGACTCCACCAGCCCCTGGATCCGGCCCATATCACCGGGGTACCTCTCGTTACACACCTGGCTGATGGTGGTGCGGCTAACCCCCAACCGCTCGGCCATCACCGCCAGGCTGCTCGACGCCACCGCCTGGCGCAGCACCTTAAGCCACGTGTCCATGCTCACTCTCCTCAGCCAGGAAGGGGTAAAGCCGCTGCTCGTTCTGATCCCAGCAGCCGTTTTCGCGGCAGATAGGTGCATGGCGTCCGGTATCGCGTACTAATTGATAACGCGATGACTTGCGTTCACTGACGGGTAGATCTTTCTCCTTGCGATGGAGAACCTTGACGTAACCAGCACTAATTAGCTTTTCAATAAAGCCATGAGCGTTTCTTGAATTGACACCACAAGTCATGACCAGATCGTCTTGGCCAAAGGTGCTGTTGATCAACATGGTGTTCCACATCTTCTGCTGCTGGGTCTTACGCCAACTGCGAAAGCGACGATAACTGCGCCCCTTTTGATTAGAACCCGTCCCAAATACAGGAGGCTGTTGTGGATTGACCACTCGATAACCGGCTGGACGATATGTGTCAGCGATACGTTCAATAACACCTGCATTGACCCATCTGGTGATTACTTTATTGCTATGACCTTTTTTCATCTCGGCCGCATCTTGCAACTGCTGGCTGGTGAAAGAGGGCTGCTGACAACACCATTGCCACGCCACCCTGGTTTTAGTTTCCGTGCTCAATCTGAACTCCTTGTTATTGTTCTGCAGGGGGCTAGTCAGCGCACACGGCGCACGTCATGGGTCAATTGGCTAGTGTCGATATCTTCCAGACCGATACGATCCACCCCGCTGGCGAGCACAATCTTCTCGACCTTGTCCAGCGCCTTGATGATGTCCCGCACCACCCCGTTGGAACGTTTGCGGATAAGATCGAGCAGGGCCTCGTCGATCTCCACGTCCACCTCCATCAACTCCTTGGCGAACAGGTTGACGTCCTCCAGATCGGCGGCCTTGAATTCAACCCACTGGGAGATACGGTTAAACATCTGCTTGCGCTGACTAATCCGGCGGGCGATCTCCTCCATCCCCACCAGGATCAGTGGCTGTTCGGTGGCGTCATAGATATCCCGCAAGGTCTCCATGATTCGGGCATTGCCCACCACATGGTCCGCCTCGTCGATAAACAGGGTCAGCTCCTCCTTGCGGATCGCCTCGACAATGCCGTCCACCGTGCCCCGCAGGTTGTGGCGAACCGGCACCGCCAACTGGCGGGAGATGCTTTCGAGCAGACTGGTCAGGGTGTCGGACTTGTAACAGCGCACAAAGATCCCGTTCACCGAATCCTGGTTAAACAGCCAGGTTGTCGCGGTGGTCTTGCCAAAACCGCTCTCACCGTGAATCAGGCCGATCCCTGGCACGATGGAGCTGCGATTGAGCAAGTTGTCCAGCAACTGCTCGGTCTTGATCATGTTTTTCACTTCAACCACTTTGTTTTTCATCGTGTTGCTCCTTGTTTAAACATGGGGTTAATCGTCACTCTGCCGCGCTGGCACGCTTCTGCTGCAGGATGATGAGGTCTTTTTCGAGACGCTTTGCCATCAGCTGATGGCTGTGCAGATAGCGCTTGAGCCACTGCGCATCCCGCTCGTCGAGGGGTGCCTGTAACTGGTGCTCGGCCAGATCCAGTGCAATCTGGTATTCGGTCTTGATCTGCGGCCGGGCCATCTTGGCCTCGGCGGCCTGTCGGGCGGCACGGGCATCCCGCTGCTGCTCGATGGCGGCCAATTCGGCGGCACTGAAGCCACGCTCAACCGGTTGGCCTACCACACCGGTCAGGGCCGCCAGGGCAGCGTTGTCGAGCGGGGTGTCGCCCTGCTGGAACTGCAGGGTATCCTTGGCCTGCACCACAAAGTGGTTGACCACATCCTGATGCAGCTTGTCGATGCCGAAGGTCTTGGCGAGGTTGCGCATCTCGCGGCGAAAACTCGCCAACGCCTTGGCATCGGCCTTCTTGGCGGCGCGGAAGGCATCCGGGCTCACCCCGTTCCCCAGCAGGTCGAGGTTCACGGCCTCGATCCGCTCGTTCCAGTCGCCAGTGCGATACAAGATGGTCCGGCCCACATCGCTCGGGTCGAGGAACACGCTGACCCGCTGGCTCTTCCAACTGTTCTCCAGTAACTCCGGGGCGCTGTACTTGAGGCCGCCGGCCTTGATGAAGCCCTTGGAGACGGTGGCCTCGCCGATATGGTTGAGCAGCAGATCCAACGCCGACTCATCGACGATCGCGCGGCGTTGGTAGCGGGCGCTTTGGTACTTCTCGTTGGGGGTCATCCCGAGTGAACTGTGTCTGCGGTTGTGATAACGGGCATCGAGCCAGTCATCGAGCAGGATCTGTAACTGGCCGGCTGTCATGGCAAGTTCGTAGATCTCTTTTTCCGCATCCGGCTTACGCTTCTCCTCCAGCCGCTGGGCAAAGCTCTTGCGAGCCTCGATCACTTGGCGATCGGCCACGCAGTGCCCGATATAGGCGGGCAGCAACTCGATCAGACCGTGGGAGAGAGTGCGGAAGAAACGCTCGATATGCGGCTTCTCCCATCCCGAATAAGCGTTGGATCGGCTGACGTTCATGCCGAGCAGGGTGCAGATGGACATGACCCGCTGGCTCACATAGTCAGAGCCGTTATCGGTGCGCATCACCCCGCTCTCGTTGAGGGTGCCCCAGGCCAGCAGGGTCTTGCGCAGCAGCAGGCAGATCCCCTCGCTCGATGAGGTTTTGGCCACCAGCAACCGCACCCGACGGGTGAACACATCGATCACCGCGATGATACTGTGGCGGCCTTCCACCAACATGGCATCGACAGGGGTGCTGTCGAACTCCCAGACGTCGTTGGGCTGGCCCATCCAGGGGTACATCTCTTCGATGGCGGTACGGTACTTGTTGTTGTAAGCGTCGGGGTTGGTGGCATAGGTAAAGGCCACCTTGTTCTCTGCCAACCACTTGACCAGCCAGCGGCGCAAGGAGGACTGGCTCGGGATCTGCCAACCAAGCTGATTCATCTCGCTGTACTGGGTCGCCAACTCATGCAGCGCCCCCCACTTGTTGGCCAAGTGCGGTTTGGCGGTGATTAATGCCGTCAGGAACCGGGCCAGATCAGGGCTTTGCTCGACGCTGGATGGCCGCTCCCGCTGGTAGTTGCCTGCCAGTGCTGCCGGGCCGGCATCGGCCAGGGTGCCTTGCCAGCGCCGCAACGTGATCAGGCTGAACGGCTTTTGTTGCTCATAGACGCTCACAGGTAGTGACAGGCTGCGGGTGCGATATGCCTCGATAAAGGCGCGACGTCCCACCTCCCCTTGCTGGCAGGCTTGATAAGGGGCCAGGAAGAGATCGGCGGCCTGCAGGATCAACAGCCGGGCATCTACCTTCTTGCGGGCGGCAGCGCCCAGGGTCAGCAATTTGCGGCCCGCATCCGGCTTCACTGGCACTTCACGAGCAAGCAGCTTGGCCATCGCCTTGCCACCGGCCGCATGATCGGTCACCGTTTGTCCCTGCAGGGCAACAGCCTGCTCTGCCAGGTAGCGCCGGGTTTCTGCGGGTAATGAGCTGATGTGGTACTCGCTGCCTTTACCATCCGAACATTTGCGTGAATTGAACTGCTCAGATCTTGCGCGGTATCGCACCCCCTGTACCGTAGTAGGCATGCCCGGCAAACTGACGAGTTCCATTGATGTGAACCACTCTTTCATTTGCCATCTCCATACAGAGCCATGCCAAGGGTTTCACTCAATCCCGCCATGATCCTTGATGAAACAGTGCCATCGGCAGGCTGCCGGTGCTTGCAAGGGGCATAAGTGTGAATACACTCCTGTACGGTACGGGGGCTGAAACCACGTTCAATGGCCCAGTTCCTTACGGAGTAACCACGCTTCCTAAGCTCTCCGTAGATGTGGTTGGCTGTACTTATGCTCATGGGGTCACCGTGATACAATTTGAGAAATCTTTCGCGCATTGCGCGAACAATTGAGAGTATTGATCAACTCAAAAACTCTTGCAATGGAAAGATTCACTCTTTTCTTTTCGAACGTTCACTCATTTGAGGTAATTTTATTTTTGTCTCATTTATCAATGAATTAAACAATGGAAAGTGCTCATACCAAAAGAAAGCACGCTTTCCTTCTTGAGGGCTTTTATGGAAAGTGAATTCAAGAACAGACTTGAATCGATTATCGGGACGGAAAGCGCGCGCTCATTTGCGTTAAGGGCAGGGATGGCTGATACCACTTTGCGCCAGTATCTGAATGGTCGTTCTGAGCCAAACATGAGTCAGCTCATCAAGATCGCAGACACCGCAGGGGTGAGAATTGATTGGCTCGCAACTGGCCGTGGCCCAAAGGAAGATGTACAAGATGAGAGCCTCAACCCTGATGGGTTGGATAAGGCTCTGTTCGAAGAGGAATATGCGCTAATCGACGGCTACCACATCGCAGTCAGTGCGGGATACGGAGCGTTCAATGACCAGCATGAGGTTAAACGCAAGCTAGCCTTCCGCCGCAAGTGGCTCAAGTTCCGCCAGCTGAACCCGGATAATCTGGCCGTCGTCTTTGCCAAGGGCGACAGCATGGAGCCAACTATCCATTCCGGCGATTCCATCCTGGTGGATTTGAGCCGCAACCAGATCCAGGACGGTGGCCTGTTCGTGCTGCGCCTGGGGGATGAGCTCTATGCCAAGCGGCTGCAGAAGCGGGTCGATGGTGGGGTAAACATCATCAGCGATAACAAGGCAGGGTATGAGACGCTTTCCGTGCTCCCCAACGAGCTGGAGTCATTGAGCATCATCGGCAAGGTAGTCTGGCTAGGGCACGATTTTTTTTAAACCCATCTAATCACTGTTATGTTCATGAGGATTCCAATGCGCAAGGTTTTCGCGGGCATCATTCTTCTCTGTATTGCATATTTTTTGGGGGGTTGGGTTGGCATCTCATTTGGGTGGCTATCTAAAGAAGAGTACTTCGCATATGCCGGCATCGTTGGTGGTCTTGCCTCTGTCGCGGGGCTATTTGCGCTGACACGACCCGCGCTCTCAAAGTCTGACGTTCAATCCATTGAGCTTGAGAGCTTGAAGTCGATGGCCAGGACTGCCGAGGAGCTTCAGAATCTAGAGGTGGCCAGAGCTCGAGCCAAAGGCGAGCTAGGTGAGCTTGAGGTAAAGAAAAAGGAAATGGAGCTTCTTGTAAAAAAAGCGAGTCTTGCTCTCTTTTTGAAGGAGCAGTATGAACACTATGAAAAACAAGTACTTGATGAGGTCGCGAAAAACTCGCAATTACAAGAATGCTTAGAGAAAGCGGCTGATGCATCTACGAAACTTAGCGCTCTAAACGAAGACATATCAAGCCACCCCAATGTAGCTCAATTGCGAGAAGTGATCGCATCGGCCAGTAGACGAGAGCCTACAATAGAAGACATTGTAGAAGCTCTCCCGTTTCCTCTGCGACAACTATTTGAGGCCAGCCGAATTCTGGCAAAGCTACTTTCCCCAATAACGTTAAAATGAAACATAACAAGTCAATGCAGCGGACGCCGTACCGGCGCCGCTGATTTCCAACGTTAGATAGCGGTTTAAACGTGGCAGCGTCACGCCAGAGTTATAATCAGTGTTATCATTTTCAGCGCATCGCTCCCAGGAGCCATGCGCTTTTTATCATTTTGAGGCCGCCCGCGCCTGGCACCTCTCGATCATCCTCCAAGCCTTGTCAGCCTTGAGTTTGTCCCACGAGTTCCCACTTACTTTCGGCTGCTCCCGGTTTTTTCATTCTTAGTGGTCGGTTACACGAGGAGGTGCGGCTGCCATGGTGAGGGCTCACCAGCACGGCGCTGGAGAGGGTGCTGAAGCGAGCGCCGGAAAAGGTGCTGGCGAGTTCTTCGCCTTCTCCTTTCGCTTCCAGGGCCAGCAGGCGGCGCTCCGCCCCCTGCTCTATGTCGCCGCTGAGCAGGATGCGATGCCGGCCGTCGCTTATCTGCACCACGCAACTGTCGTTGTTGCGCCCCGCCCCCGGCCGCTCGGGCCAGAGCACCCGTACCTCCAACCCCTGCCAGTGCCAGCGCTGACCGCGGCGGCACAGGGCCGTGCTGGGTGCGAAGCCGAACGAGGAGAGCTCGCGGCGCACCGGCATCGCCTGCAGCATGGCGCGTCGATTGCCCGCATGATCCCTGTCCTTGTGGCTGATGATCAGGGCATCGAGCACCCGCACATCGAGCCGGCTCAGCACGGGCAGTATGGCGGCCTCCGCCATGTTGTAGCCGCCGGGGTAGCTATTCCCGGTGTCATAGAGGATGCCGCGCTCGCCACGAGTGACGAGCACCGACAAGCCCTGCCCCACATCCAGCACCCGCACCTGCCAGGGCGTGGGGGCAGGCCAGACTCCCAGCAGCAGGGCGGCTCCCACCGGGAGCAGCAAGCCACGCCCTCCCGGCAACTGCCAGGCCCCCCACAGCAGCACCAGCAGGGCGCTGACGGGCATCAGCCAGCCGGGAACCGGCCACCAGAGCTGCAGGTGGTCCGCCAGCAGGCCGAGTCCCCACAACACCCACGTCAGCCCCAGATCGGACAACCAGAACAGGCCATAAGCCAGGGCGGTGGAGAGCGGCGCCAGCAGCACGCCGATGAGCGCCAGCGGAATGATGCCGAGACAGAACAGCGGCAACGCCAGCAGATTGAGCAAGAGCGCCAGCGGGGCCATGCCCTCGAACAGCAGCAGTTGCAGGGGCAGCAGGCCGAGCAGCAGCAGGCACTGCAGGCGCACCAGCCCGGGACGCGCGTGCAGCAGGCTCGCCAGCAACAGCAGGGCCACCGCCAGGAAGGAGAGCCAGAAGCCGGCCGAGTAGAGGGCAAAGGGATCCCAGATCACGAGCACCACGAAGGCCCACAGCCAGATGCGGTGGCTGGGCCAGTCCCGCCTCAGCCAGCGCAGCAGGCTCCACACCAGCACCATGATGAGGGCCCGCTCGGTCGCCACCGCAAATCCCGCCAGCCAGCTGTAGACGGCGGCAAACAACAGGGAGACCAGAATGGCCCCCCGCAATCCCAGCAGCCGCCCCAGCCACCAGCCGAGCACAGCCACCAGGGCGATATGCTGGCCGGAGATGGCGATGATGTGGGTCAGGCCGCTGCCGCGAAACAGATCCCACTGGGCATCCGTGATGCCCCCCTGCTCCCCGAAGCTGAGGGCCGCCAGCAAGGGGGCCTGCTCCAGCCCCTGCCAGGCGGTGCTGGCGGCGGCCAGCCAGCGCTCCCGCACCCCGGGTGCCGACCCCTGGACCTCGATGAGACGGCGCAGGTTGCCGGTCGCCGTGATCCCCTTGCCAAGCAGCAGGCGCCGCCCATCCATGCCCGCCTCGTTGGCCAGCCCGTGGGCGGGCTTGAGGGAACTCACCAGGGTGATGCGGCTGCCGGCGGGCAAGTGCGGCAGTGCCTGGTAGGCATTGATCCTGACGAGGGGGGCCACCCCGAGGGGTTGATCGTCCAGCGTCTCGACCCGCAGTAGCAGGCGGGCAAATTTATCTCGCGGTTTATCGCCTGAGGACTCCGTACTTTGCACCCGTGCGGTTATGATGTGGCTGGTCTGTGTCTCCAGCTTGTCCAGCCAGGCCAGCCGATACTGCAGGTTCAGCTGCATCCAGAGCACCCCGAGCACCAGAAACAAGAGCCGCCAGTGGCGGCCATGGGCGAGCAGGATGGCCAGGGCCAGCAGCGCGCCGCCCCATACAGTAGAGGGTAACCAGGGCCAGAGCAGTGAGGAGCTTGCCCCCAGGGCAAACGACAACAGACGCAGATCCATGGAGCAAGTATTTAGCAAGGTTTCAAACATGCCCAAACGACTCATAAAACGCTGGCTTCCCGATCAGGACAAGCTCAAGGAACACAAGCACTTGCGGCTGTTCGGCAAGCTGCTGCTCGATGCCAACCTCTGGCACCTCAACCGCCGCTCCGCCGCCGGCGCCTTCGCGGTCGGCCTCTTCATGGCCTGGATCCCCCTCCCCTGCCAGATGCTGCTGGCGGCCGGTGGCGCCATCCTCTTTCGGGTCAATCTGCCCCTCTCGGTCGCCCTGGTCTGGCTCTCCAACCCCTTCACCATGCCGCCGCTGTTCTATGGCGCCTACCTGGTGGGCTGCCAGCTGCTGGGGCACCCCGCCCAGCACATCGAGATCCAGTTCACCTGGGCATGGCTGGTCTCGGTATTTGAGACCCTGGCCCCGCCGCTGCTGCTGGGCTCCCTGGTGCTCGCACTCTTGAGTTCACTGATGGGTTACACCTTCATCCGCACCTTCTGGCGCATCAACACGGTGCGTCAGTGGCAGAAGCGCAAGGAGGCGCGGGCATGCTGAGCCGCTGGCTGGCCCGTTTCAAGATAGACCCGGACACCCTGCGCCAGCAGAAGTGGTTCGCCCTCTTTGGTGAGCGCCTGCTGACCCCCGCCCTCTGGCAGAGGGGCACCCGGGCACTCAGCGGCGCCGTGGCGGCCGGCCTCTTCGCCAGCTGGATCCCCATCCCCATGCACTCCCTCGTCGCCGTCGCGCTGGCGCTGGCATTCAGCCTCAACCTGCCGCTCGCCCTGCTGGCGGTCTGGTTCAACAACCCGCTGACGCTGCCCTTCATGTACCTCTATGCCTACCGCACCGGCTGCCTGGTGCTGCACCAGACGCCGGAGCCCTTCCACCTCACCTCGTCATTACACTGGCTGGAGCACGAGGCGGCGACCCTGGTGCCCCCCTTCCTGCTCGGCAGCCTGCTGCTGGCGCTGCTGACCGCCGCCACCGGGGCCCTGCTCACCCTCATGCTGCTGCAGCTGGGCAGGCTGACTCGCGCCCGCTGAGCCCCCTCCCCGCCCTTCGGCTTCGCCACAGGGCGCAATTCGCGCCGCCTTGCCATCGTTTGGCTCTGCCACCACACTCCTTGTAGCCCTCAGCTTGCCGCTACCTGCAAAGACAAGGAGTTCACCATGGCCCAACCCCTGACGCTGGCCTATGCCAATGGCCAACCCATCTCCCTGCTGCCCGCCCTGGCCAACCGCCACGGCCTCATCACAGGCGCCACCGGGACCGGCAAGACAGTCACCCTGCAGGTGCTGGCAGAGGGGTTCTCCCGCCTCGGGGTGCCGGTCTTTCTGGCGGATGTGAAGGGGGACCTCAGCGGCCTTGGCGCCGCCGGCACCCCGTCGACCAAGCTGGATGCCCGGCTGGCCCAGCTCGGCATCCCGGCCCCCGCCTTCGCCCCCAGCCCGACCCTGTTCTGGGACCTGTTTGCGGAGCAGGGGCACCCGGTGCGGGCCACCGTCTCCGACATGGGCCCCCTGCTGCTGGCCCGTCTGCTCGGCCTCAACGACACCCAGAGCGGGGTGCTGGAGCTGGTGTTCAAGGTGGCGGACGACGAGGGGCTGTTGCTGCTCGATCTGAAAGACTTGCGCGCCATGGTGCAGTTTGCCGGAGACAACGCCAAGACCCTCACCACCCGTTATGGCAATGTGTCCACCGCCTCCATCGGCGCCATACTGCGCAACCTGCTCACCCTGGAGAGCGCGGGAGGGGACCACTTCTTCGGCGAGCCCATGCTGGACATTCAGGATCTGCTGCAGACCGACGGGGCCGGCCACGGCCACATCAATGTGCTGGCGGCCGGCAAGCTCACCCAGTCCAGCCGCCTCTATGCCTGCTTCCTGCTCTGGCTGCTCTCCGAGCTGTTCGAGCAACTGCCGGAGGTGGGGGATCCCGATAAACCCGTGCTGGTCTTCTTCTTCGACGAGGCACATCTCTTGTTCAACGACGCCCCCAAGGCGCTGCTGGAGAAGATAGAGCTGGTGGTGCGCCTCATCCGCTCCAAGGGAGTCGGCGTCTACTTCGTGACCCAGAGCCCGGCCGACATTCCCGACAGCGTGCTGGGGCAGCTCGGCAACCGGGTGCAGCACGCCCTGCGCGCCTTTACCCCGAGCGATCAGAAGGCGGTGCGCATCGCCGCCAACACCCTGCGCGCCAACCCGGCCTTCGACGCGGCCGGCGTCATCACCGAGCTCGGGGTGGGCGAGGCCCTGGTCTCCCTGCTCGATGAGAAGGGACGCCCCTGCGTGGTGGAGCGCGCCTTCATCGCCCCGCCCGCCAGTCGTATAGGCCCCCTGAACGACGCCGAGCGGCAGGCCCTGATCCAGGGGTCAGTGCTTCACGACAGATACGAGACCCGCGAGGATCGCGAATCCGCCTTCGAGCGGCTCAATGGCGGGGCACCGGCCGTCTCAGATGATGCCCCTCCATCCCCCTCGGAGCAGGGCGGCGGATTGCTCGACGCCCTCAACGGCATCCTGTTCGGGCGCACAGGCCCGCGCGGTGGCCAGCATGACGGCGTGGTGCAGACCGCCGCCAAGAGCGTGGCCCGCACCCTGGGCAACGAGGTGGGTCGCCAGCTGGTACGGGGGGTGCTGGGCTCTCTGCTGGGGGGCAGCAAACGGCGCCGCTGATACCGGAAAACAGGCATGAAAAAGCCCACCAGGGAACACCTGGCGGGCTTTTTACTGAGCGGATGCCGATGGTTGTGTTTACAGCACCTTGGTGATGGCATCGCACAGGGGATCTATATTGACGCGGGTGATTCCCGCATAGAACCTCTTCGCCTCAGTTACAGCACCTTGGCGATGGCGTCGCACAGGGGATCTATATTGACGCGGGTGATTCCCGCATAGAACCTCTTCGCCTCAGTTACAGCACCTTGGCGATGGCGTCGCACAGGGGATCTATGTTGGCGCGGGTGATCCCGGCCACGCTGATCCGGCCGGAACCGACGATGTAGATGGCAAACTCGCTCTTGAGGCGCTCCACCTGATCCTTGGAGAGGCCGGAGAAGGAGAACATGCCGTTCTGCTCGCGGATGAAGCTGAAGTCCTGGCTCACGCCGAGGGCGCCGAGTTTCTCCACCAGCAGCTCACGCATCTCGCGAATGCGCACCCGCATGGCCGCCACCTCTTCCACCCACTCTGCATAGAGGGCCGGATCGCTGACGATGGTGGTCACCACGGCGGCGCCGTGTGACGGCGGGTTGGAGTAGTTGGCACGGATGACGGTCTTGACCTGGGTGAAGGCCACGTCGGCAATCACCTTGGTCGCGCTCACCAGGGTGAAGGCACCGACCCGCTCGTTGTAGAGGCCGAAGTTCTTGGAGAAGGAGCTCGCCACCAGCAGCTCGTCGTGGCACTCGGCGAAGATGCGCAGCCCCTCGGCATCCTCTTCGATACCGCGGGCAAAGCCCTGGTAGGCGAAGTCAAACAGCGGCAGCCAGCCGGCGGCGGCGCTCTGTTTGGCCAGGGCGCGCCACTGATCCGCGGTGGGGTCAATGCCGGTCGGGTTGTGGCAGCAGCCGTGCAGCAGCACCAGATCACCGGCCTGGGCTTCGCAGAGCGAGGCCTGCATGGCGGCAAAGTCGAGACCCTTGGTCGCCGCATCGTAGTACTTGTACCACTTGACGGTGAGGCCGGCGGCCTGGAACACACTGACGTGGTTGGCCCAGGTGGGATCGGAGATCCAGATGGTCTTGGCCAGACCGTTGCGCACCACGAACTCGGCGGCAATGCGCAGGGCCCCTGTACCACCCGGCGCCTGGGCTGTCTTGGCGCGGCCGCTGGCGACCAGGGCAGAGTCCTGCCCGAACAGCAGTTGCTGCACTATGCGGCCATATTCGATATTGCCTTCAATACCGAGGTAGTTCTTGGTCTTCTCGTCGGTGAGCAGCTTCTGCTCGGCTTTCTTGACGCAATGAAGGATAGGAGTGGCACCGGTCTCATCCTTGTAGATCCCGACCCCCAGATTGATCTTGTGGCTGCGAGAGTCGGCACGGAAGGCTTCGGTCAGGCCCAGGATCGGATCCGCTGGGGCGGCAACAACCTTTTCAAACATGGTATTCCCTGTATTCCGTTGAGTTCGTTGGCTGGCAAAGTAGGTTGGCAAACAAAAGCGCCCCTTTGGCGAGCGCTCCGTCAACTCTTTATACCACTGCCTTCCATAGGGGAAAACCGCTTTCTCAAGGGGGATGACGGCCTCGTCAGCCGATGGCATGCCAGCCCGATGCCAGGGCACATACTTCGGCCGACAGGCCACGGTTGGACTCCACCAGATCGCTGCACAAAGCCCGCAATGGACGGGGGATCCGACTCGGCTCCCAGGGACGAGCGTCTTGCAGAGGGGCGGCATAGGCCTCCTTGATGGGGGTCAGCTCCCGGGGCAGCCACCAGCTGGCCGGGCGCCCCAGCCGCTGGGCCAATACCAGGACCCTGTCGACACCGGCCGGGTCCAGTGCTGTGAGGTGACTCCAGAGGGTCTGGGGAGGCAAGGCGGCAATCAGGGGTTGCAGGGCACCGGGATCCTGGGCGGGCAGCCAGACCAGCAAGGCATCCTCCGGGAGACTCAGCTCGGCGAAGACGCCAACGGAATCTGTGCTGATCACTCGCTGGATCTCCCCCTCCCCCCACAGGATCTTGCCAAGACCCGCCAGGGTGCGGGCGGGTAGTGCCACCTCTCCCAGGGTGCGCAACCAGGGGGCCGCATCGAGCAGGGTGCCACCGCTGAAGAACAGGCTGAACGGGCGGGCGGCCCGCAGCCGCAGCGGCAGATCGCTGCACAGCCGTATCCCCTTGTCTTCGAAGTTGATCTGCTCAACCGGACTGAAGCTCGCCTCCCCCTTGCGATAGAGCGCCGCCAGCACCCGCTCGTTGACCCGCTCCCCCAGTTGCCAGCCCTGGGCATGGAGCCACTCCTCGGGCTCGGGGGGGGCACAGGCCAGCTCGGCCAGCATCAGCTCACGGGTGAGATAGCGCCGTCCGGCCGGGGTCAGCTCATAGCGGTGATTGCCAAGGGGGAGCAGCAACTGATTGTCCCTGAGCATGCCGATGAGGGGCTGCCATTGGCGACCGCGGATAACCTGGGGCGCCTCGTCCAGCAACTGCTGAGCCAGCGCTCGCCACTCGGGGTGACTGAAATCGATCACACGCATCCTTCCCTGTCGGCAGACCATCTTTCAACGAATTGAATAATCTAGCGATTTACGACCAAGGAGCCAAGGGCGGAAAAGAGACAACGTGACCTGGCGCAGGGCCAAACGGCGGGGTATGAGGAAGGTGAAAGACAGATAAAACAAAACGGCCAAGCAAGCTTGGCCGTTTATCAACTAAATCCGTATTAAGACTGGATTAGAAGTTGTATTGCAGGGCAACAGTGAACTCGTCGTCCATGTCATCGATACCCTGGATCTTGTACTCGGTGTACGCCTTCAGCTTGGAAGTGAAGTTGTACTGTACGCCCAGCAGGGTTTCGTCAACCATGTCTTCGTAGGAAGAACCGGCAGAGTTGTCCTTGCCTTCCTTGAAGTTGTAGCCAGCCAGGAAGGTCCAGGCATCAACGTTGTAGGAAGCAGCCAGCTCGTAGCCACGACCTTCACCCTTGTAACCGGTGGTGTCGTTCTTCAGGTCGCCTTCGGTGTAGACACCGGCGAAGTAGAAGCCGTTGATGGCGTAGTGTGCGCCCAGGGCCCACTCGGACTTGTCACCAGTGTTGGTGCTGGTGGTGCTTTCCAAGTCGGAGTAAGCATAACCACCGTTCAGGCCCAGACCGAAGTCGAAGTCATAACCGATGGCAGCTGCGTAGCCGTAGTTACGCTTCAGGTCCGGGAATACGGTAGTGACGGTTTGGCCACCCATGTCAGAAACCTTGACGGCTTCGTCGTCGTTGGTCTGGTAGGACACTTTGCCCTTGAAACCACCGTAGGTGTTGGAGTAGATGATCTGGCCTTCTTGACGACCATCGTAGAAGTTACCGTAATCACCCCACTCGTTGAAGATATCGGTCGGCTCCAGCACGTCGTAGAACGCGGTGTCGGTCTGGCCGAAGATGATCTTGCCGTACTGGGTACCATCGAAGCCAACCCAGATGTGACGGGAGTTGAACTTGTTGTCGGAGTTTTCGGCGGAAACCTGCCACTCGGTCTTGGCAATACCGGACCAGGTGTTGTTCAGCGCAACTTTACCGGACCAGCCCAGACGGGAGGAACCGATCAGCTCGGCATCACCAGCGTTGCTGGCAGTGATGGGGCTGGCGTCTTGGCTGTCAGCGTAGTAGTTAGCCTGAACACGGCCGTAGATATCAAAAGAGGTACCGTCTTTGTCATAAACGACTGCGGCGTTAGCGGCAGATGCGAACAGAGCCGGGATAGCAATAGCCAGAATTGTCTTTTTCATAGTTGTTTCCAATGCCTACTGTAATTAAACACTAAGTCCTTGTTATTCCCTGTGTTAGCGATGTTCTTTGCATCACTATGCCGCCGAGACTATCACCGGGTTTTAGGATCCGCAACGAAAAAACTTGGAACTTTTTGAGAAAACCATAGTCATAGGGAAAAAATTGTGAGCTGAATCCCATATTGTTTGCCCTCTAAGGGAAAACGTTTACAGCGATACTTGCTGCCTGAACAGCCCTTTTTTGGTGGTTTATTGCACACACAATCCACCCCATGACATAAGTGCGGATCCCGGCCCGCAACCCCTGCCTCGCCTTGCCTCGACCCCGGCCGCCTGTTGCGGGTATCCTGTGGCCATTCATCCCAGACACGGTCACGCCCCATTCATGCTATCGACTCGCCTCAAAGCCACCATTCGCAATACCTATCGACAGATTGCCGATGGTTTACCCGGTTTTGTGCCGCGCAAGGAGCAGAATTTTCTGGTGGCCGAAATCGCCAAGACACTCACCGGAGAGTATGAAAAGAGTCGTCGCATCCTGGTGGCCGAAGCGGGCACCGGCATCGGCAAATCCCTCTCCTATGCCCAGGGCGCCATCCCGGTAGCGCGGCTCACCCAGAAGAAGCTGGTGATCTCCACCGCCACCGTCGCCCTGCAGGAGCAGCTGATCCACAAGGATCTGCCGTTCTACCATCGCCACAGCGAGCTGCCGTTTCGCTTCATGCTGGTCAAGGGGCGCCAGCGTTACTGCTGCGAGCATCTGCTTGAACAAGCGGCAAGCGGCGCCGACATGGCCAATTTCGAACTCGATTTCGGCAGCTTGAGCAAGCACAAGCCGTCAGATTCTGACAAGGAGCGCTATCAGGCGCTGTGGCAGGCCTATACCGAGGGGAAGTGGGACGGGGACAGGGACAACTGGCTCAAGCCCATCCCGGATCTCTGCTGGGATCGCATCGCCGCCGATCGCCACAGCTGCAACAAGGCGCTCAGCCACCATCAGCACTGCCCCTTCCACCGTGCCAGGAATGACATGGACGCCGCCGATGTGCTGGTGGTCAACCATGCCCTGCTGCTCTCCGATCTCACCATGGGCGGCGGCATCATACTGCCGCCACCGGACGAGTGTATCTATGTGCTGGATGAGGCTCACCACCTGCCGACCATAGCCCGGGATCACGGCGCCGCCTCGGCCAGCATCAAGGGGTCCCGCCGCTGGCTGGAAAAGCTGGTGCAGAGCGCAGGCAAGCTGGCCAGGGCGCTGAACAAGGAGAGCTTGCTCGACCCCCAGCTCAAGCTGCAGGATGCCCTGGCCTCCCTGCAGCCGGATCTCAAGGCGCTGGAGCAGTGGCTCGCCGGCAACGATCACCTGTTTGGCTCCGAGCAGCACCACAGATTTGCCGAAGGGGTCCTGCCCGATCCCCTGCCCATGCTGGCGGAGAACCTGAAGGAGGCGAGCAAGAAGGCGCTGCGGGCGCTGGACAGGATGCAGGGCGCCATCGGCGAGGCACTCAAGGACGGCGAAATCCGTCGCAAGGAGGCCGAACCCCTGCTGGCGGAGAGCGGTTTTCACCTGCAGCGGCTGGAGAGTTTCTGCGCCCTGTGGGAGATGCTGAGCCGTCACGTGCCCACTGGCAAGACACCGCTGGCCCGCTGGATGGCCAGGAGCGAGGACGGGGACATCTGGCTGCACGCCTCCCCCATAGAGGTGGGTTATCTGCTGGAAGAGTGGCTCTGGTCCCGCTGTCTGGGCGCCGTGCTGGTCTCGGCCACCCTCACCGCCCTCTCCTCCTTCAGCTATTTCCGCCACCAGGTGGGACTCAAGGAGCACGACGGCACCCGCTACCTGCGGCTGCGCTCTCCTTTCGAATACCACAAGGCCGAGCTCTATCTGCCCAAGATGGCCCATGAACCGAGCGCACCCGGCTTTACCCAGGAGCTGGTCGATACCCTGCCCCGGCTGCTGGCGGGCAAGGAGGCGAGCCTGGTACTCTTCTCCTCCTACCGCCAGATGAACGAGGTGGCGGTGGGCCTGCGGGCCAAGGGGCTCTCCCTGCTGGTGCAGGGGGAAGCGTCCCGCAACGCCCTGCTGACCTTGCACAAACAGAAGTGCGACGGCGGCCAGGCCAGCATCCTGTTTGGCACCGGCAGCTTCTCGGAAGGGCTGGATCTCCCCGGTCACTACCTCACCAACCTGGTGATCACCAAGCTCCCCTTCGCGGTGCCGAACTCCCCGGTGGAGGAGGCGACCGCCGAGTGGGTCGAAAAACGCGGCGGCAACCCCTTCCTGCAACTGACGGTGCCGGAGGCGTCCCGCAAGCTCATCCAGGCCTGTGGTCGCCTGATCCGCAAGGAGGCCGATCGGGGCCGGGTAACCATTCTCGATCGACGCCTTCTTACCAAGCGCTACGGCAAGGGGTTGCTGGACGCGCTCCCCCCCTTCACCCGGCGTATCGAGTGAGGCATGCCGGGTTTATTTGACAGATGAGTCAGCAAACTTCCCGCCGGGCGGCGCCATAAACGGCTATTGCTGCTGTGGGGCAAACCTGTAAAAATGAGCCCCTATTTTTCAGTGGGCAATCGCCTGACTGTTCAAGGAGATGAAATGAAACTGACTGTTCTGGTGCCGGCTCTGGCTGGTCTGTTGTGGGCAGGTAGCGCCCTGGCTGATAGCCAACTGGAAATACACAATCCCTATGTGGTGCAGCTGATCGATGGCGAGTCCATCAATCCCAAGCTGCTGGAGAAGACCAGCAGCTTCCCCATCAGTGCAGGCAAGCACCAGCTGGTGGTGGCCTTCGAAGGCAACTACTCCAACCGCAACGACATCAAGCTGGTGACCGCCGAGCCCCTGGTGATCAACTTCACCGCCGGTGACAACCAGAAACTGGTGCTGGATTTCAAGAAGCCCCGTAACGAAGACGAAGCCAAGGCGTTCGTGAAAGAGCAGAAAGTCGTGCTCAAGGACAAGGTCAGCGGTCAGGCCCTGGCCAGCGAGCAGTTCGTCATGCCGAAAGTGGGTGGCTTCCAGCTGACCCGCGACTACCAGCAGGAGCTGCTCAAGATGGGCAAGGCCTTCAACCAGCCAGCGACCGTTGCCGTCTCCACAGCTGCCGTGATGGCCGCCGCCAGCGCACCGGTGGAAGTGGCGCCGAGCAAGGCCCAGAGCAATCCGGAAGCCCTGACCCAGCTGCAAAACTGGTACAACAAGGCCGATGCGGAAACCCGCAAAGCCTTCCAGATCTGGGTGATCCAGCAGCAATAAGGGCGCAGCGCGTCTCTTTATGCATAGAGGGGAGCCTGGCTCCCCTTTTTCATATCAGTTCAGGCTTATTGCCATGTCCCTGCGCATCTTCTACCACCCCTATTACTCCTCCCTGACACTGCCCGAGCGGCACCGCTTTCCCCTGGCCAAGTATCAGGCGCTCTACCAGCACCTGGCAGCACTGGGCTATCCGCTGGCAGAGGCCGCGCCCGCCACGCCTGAGCAGATCAAAAGAGTGCACGACGCCGGCTATGTGGACGCGGCCCTTGCCGGCACCCTGGATGACGGCGCCATCCGCCGGCTCGGCTTTCCCTGGTCACCCATGCTGATGGAGCGCACCCTGCGCTCGGTCGGGGCCACCATAGCCGCCAGCCGCCACGCCCTCGAGCAGGGCTGCGGCCTGCAGGTCTCCGGCGGCTATCATCACGCCCACAGGGACTTTGGCAGCGGCTTCTGCCTGTTCAACGATCTGGTGATCGCGGCCCGGGCCTGCCTCGACGAGGGGCGCTGCGAACAGGTGCTCATCGTGGATCTCGATGTCCACCAAGGGGATGGCAGCGCCGCCCTGTGCACGGGGAGCCGGGAGATCATCACCCTCTCCCTGCATGGGGAGCACAACTTCCCCCACCACAAGCCCGCCTCCCATCTGGACTTCGCCCTGCCAAGCGGCATGAAGGACGATGCCTACCTCGAGACCCTGAGCCAGGCGCTCTCTCTGGCGCTGCGCCTCTACCGTCCCGATCTCATCCTCTATCAGGCCGGGGTCGACGTGCACCAGGCCGACGAGCTCGGCTATCTCTCCCTGAGCGACGCCGGGGTGCGCCAGCGGGACGCCATGGTGTTTGACTGTGCGATAAGCCACGGCCTGCCCATCGCCGCCGTACCGGGAGGCGGTTATCGGCGCGACTGGCGGCAGCTGATCCCGCTCCACCTCTCCCTGTTTGAAGAGGCGAAAAAGCGCCATGGCTAGCGCCCCTTTCCCCCTCCCAGCCCCTGATAACAACAAGGCGGCCCCGGGGCCGCCTTGTTGTATCGGGCACGGCTGCCTTTTGCTGCCCCTGTCACCAGAGACAGCACAGGGCATCATGCCTGGCTCGCGGCGCCTCTTTCCATCAGACACTCGCCATCAGGCATGGGCCACCGGCGTCGGATGCTCACCCATGGGGCGCAGCAGCATCAGCAGATAGATGAAGGAGACGCTGGCGATCATGATAAACAGCAGCTTATCCGAGTAGTGCTGCATCAAGAGCGCGGTATAGGCCGGGCCCAGCAGGCTGCCGATGGTGTAGCTCAGCAGCAGCGCCTGATTCATCGCCACCAGCTGATGCTGCTCGACCCTCTCGCAGGCCCAGGCCATGGCCACCGGATAGAGGGTAAAACCGGCGGCGCCCAGGATGAAGAGCGCCGGCCCCATCGCCAGGTTGCCGAGCATCGCCAAGGCGCCCAGGATGACCACCAGCACCTGCAGCCGCAGTACCGGCAAGCGACCGAACCTGTCTGCCAGACGGCCGGCGGGCCACTGCCCCAGGATGCCGGCGCTCACCATCACCGCCATCCAGTAGCCGATACCGGCATCACTCACCCCCTGGTGGTTCAGGTAGAGCGGCATCAGGCCATAGAGCGACCCCAATACGATGCCGGAGATGATGCAGCCATTGACCCCGAGGCGCGCCTGACGCAGGCGCAGCATGGGCCACACCCGGGTTGCCCCCTGCGGCTCCCCCTGCTCGCTGACAATGCGGGTGAACAGCAGCGGCAGGAGAGCGGCCAGTACCAGGCCGGTCACCCAGGGCAACACATCCATCAGCGCGGTCGGCAGCGTACTGACCAGCAGTTGCCCGAGCACAGTCCCCAGGTAATAGACCATCATGTAGGCGGCGAGCAGGCGCCCCCGGTTGCGCGCGTTGCCGCTGCACATCAGCGCACTCTCCACCACCACCCAGATCATGGCGCAGCCGATGCCGGCGATGAAGCGCCAGGCGAGCCAGCTCCAGAACCCCAGGGTGACTCCTAAGCCCACACAGGCGGCGGCAAAGATCAGGGATGCCAGGTAGTAGCTGCGGTTGAACCCGGCGCGTTTGATCAGCGCCCCCGCCAGCAGGGTCCCCAGCAGGTTGCCGCAAAAATAGGCGGAGCCGACCATGCCCACCTGCCAGGTCGGCAGCTGGTCATGGGCGAGCCAGAGCGGCACCAGGGTATTCAACACTGCGATGGCCAGGGTCAACAGCAGCAGGCCACAGAGCAATAACAGCACTGGCCGGGAGTATGTGGTCATGGATAAAACCGTGGGGAGAGTCAAAATGCGAGCGCATCATGCCACCGCCAAAGCCATTGTCAATCGGCACTGAATGAGCGGCAGCCAGGTTTGGCTTCGCACAGGCCTTGTGCCCTGGTGCTGACCCCTGCAACCCCTGCCCGGCAGCAGGATGAACCACTGACCAAACGGGACTTGGACTGCAAGGGATAGGGCCGGATGGGGATCTTCATCCCTCTGCTAGCGGCGGCATCAAGGCGAAGCGGGGCTGCTCCCTTGCGCTATGGGCGCGCCATCGTTTCGGCTACTTTTTCCTTGCCTCGTCCCTGACCATGAAGGCCATAACAGAAGAGGCGACCCCGGGGTCGCCTCTTCATTATTCCTGCCACAATAGCGGTTATTTCTGACGCTTTCTGGCGTACTTGCGACGGGCCCGCGCCTGGCGCTCCTCTTCCCGCTCCGCCTTCTCCTTGGCCTTCTGCTCCGCCTCCTCGGCCGCCAGCACGATCTCGGCGCTCACCATCTCCGGGGTCTCCAGGGAGATGCGCCCCAACATGCCTGAGCGGAACTCGTTGACCAGGATCTCGGAGGCCTTGTGCAGATCCGCCAGGCCCCCCTTGCGCATGAAGGCGCGCTGGCGGGCGATGAGCTCCAGCAGCTCGATCTCGGTCTCGGGCAGTTCAGCTATCTGGTAACGGGCCTTGATCCGCTCCGGGTAGGCCTTGATGAAGTAGTCGGCGGCGAACATGGCGATGTCGGCGTAGTCGAAGACGGTGTCCTTGATGGCCGCTGTGATGGCCAGCCGGTAGCCGCAGGAGGGCGGGTTGAGCTTGGGCCAGAGGAAACCCGGGGTATCGGTCAGGATGACGTTGTTGTCCAGCTTGATCCGCTGCTGGGACTTGGTCACCCCCGCCTCGTTGCCGGTGCGGGCGATGATGCGCCCCGCCAGGGTGTTGATCAGGGTGGACTTGCCCACGTTGGGGATGCCCATGATCATGGCGCGCACCCCGCGCAGGTCGAAGTTGCGCTCCGGCAGCATCTCGTGGCACAGGGTCAGCAGCGCCTTGATCTTCTCTGGCTCCTGCTGGGTCAGGGGCAACGCCTTGATCCCCTTCTCTTGTTCCATGTGCGCCACCCACAGCTCGGTGATCGCCGGATCGGCCAGATCCGCCTTGTTCAGCACCTTGATGACAGGGGTATCCCCACGCAGCTCGGGCACCAGGGGGTTCTCGCTGGAGAAGGGGATGCGGGCATCGAGCATCTCGATGATGACATCGACCTGGGGCATGACCTCGGCAATTTCTTTGCGGGCCTTGTGCATGTGGCCGGGGAACCAGTTGATGGACATATCCGTTACTCTCTCATTGGGGATGCGGGCTCCCGCTGGGGGCTGCGGGCGCCTGGTGATGCGCCAAACCGCTGGCACTCATCGCAAGGGGGCGCATTTTACCTGCTGCGGCCCCGATTTGACAGGCCATTGTGGCCACAGGCGAGCACGGCAGCGGCGCCGGTGCCACCGCAACTGCCTGGGGCAGAAGGGCAGGCAGCAATCAATAAGTGATTGATACAACATAACATTTATACGGTGCCTTCACCGTATTGTCATCCAGACTCACTAAAAGTGTCATCTGCCCCCTCTAGGCTGCGCTCAGGTTTTACAAGGAGCGAACCCCAATGAGAAACATGGCAGGACTTGCAGTGATGATAGGCGCCACCCTGGTCGCCGGCTGCAACTCCAACAATGACAGCAGCACCCCGGAGCCCAGCGCCAAAAACGTCATCTTCTTCCTCGGCGACGGCATGGGGCTCAACACCCTGACCGCCGCCCGCATCTACGGCGTGGGGGAAGAGGGCAGCCTCACCATAGACACCCTGCCGGAAACGGCCTTCATCAAGACCTTCTCCCACGACGCCCAGGTCACCGACTCGGCCCCCTCCATGGCGGCCTACATGACGGGGGTCAAGAGCAACAACGGCGTCATCAGCATGGACAGCGACGCCACCTATGAGAGCGACTGCAGCAAGAGCGCCGGCAAGCCGGTCACCACCCTGCTGGAGCTGGCCAAGGCCGACGGCCGCGGCACCGGCGTGGTCACCAGCACCCGGGTGACCCACGCCACCCCTGCCGCCACCTATGCCCACATCTGCAATCGGGATCTGGAAGCCGACATCGCCGCCCAGCTGGTACCGGGCGGCGCCGGCTACAACGGCGCCCTGAAGGAGGGGCTGGACGTGGTGCTCGGCGGCGGCAGCAGCTTCTTCCTGCCAAAAGCCGACAAGGGCAAGCGGGAGGATGGCCGCAACCTCATCGACGAGATGCAGGCCAAGGGCTATCAGTTTGCCAGCACCCTGGACGAGCTGAACCAGGCCGAGGCGGGCAAGCCGCTGCTGGGGCTGTTTGGCTCAAGCCACATGAAATATGACCTCGACAGGCCCGCCAGCGAGCCGTCGCTGGCCCAGATGACCCTGGCCGCCATCAAGCAGCTCAAGGACAAGGAGAAGGGTTACTTCCTGATGGTGGAGGGGGGCCGCATCGATCACGCCCTGCACGACACCAACGCCAAGCGCGCCCTGCAGGATACCCTGGCCTTCGACGACGCCATCAAGGTCACCCTGGACGAGGTGAAGAAAACCGACCCCGAGCTGAAAAACACCCTGATCGTGGTCACCGCCGACCATGACCATACGCTGGTACTGAACGGCTACGCCAAGCGCACCGGCAAGACCACGGCTGGCAACCCCGGGGTGCTCGGGTTGGTGAAGAACTACGAGACAGGCGAACCGAGCAAGGATAGCGATGGCATGCCCTACACCATCATCGGCTTTGGCAATGGCTACAACCGGGTGGACGGCCCGCGCAGCAGCGTGGCGCCGCTCGACGATGCCACCGTCTCCGCCGACGACTATCACCAGGAGGTGGTGGTCAAGGTGGGCGAGATAGGCAACGAGACCCACGGCGGCACCGACGTCTTCCTCGGTGCCATAGGCCAGGGAGCTGACAGCTTCCACGGCTCACTCGATAACACCGCCGTGTTCGGCAAGGTCAAGGCTGCGGCCAAGCTGTGAGGATCATTCCCGTGAGAAAAACCATGAACAAGACCCTGGTCTGCACCGCCCTGTTCGCCGCCCTCGGCGGCCTCTCCCAGGCGCACGCCGCCGACGCCAAGAACGTCATCCTCTTTATCGGCGACGGCATGGGCCCCACAGTGCTCACCGCCACCCGCCTCTTCAAGGTGGGGGAAGAGGGAGATCTCGAGATGATGAAGCTGCCACGCAGCGCCCGCATCAAGACCTTCTCCCACGACGCCCAGACCACGGACTCGGCCCCCTCCATGGCGGCCTACACCACCGGGGTCAAGATGAACAACGAGGTGATCGCCATGAGCAGCGACACCAGGGCCGTGGCGCCGTCCAAGGATGCCAACGGCAACAAGGGCATCAACAACTGCACCGGCGACAACGGCACCCCGGTGCCGACCATACTCGAGCTGGCCAAGGCGGCGGGCAAGTCGGTGGGGGCCGTCACCACCACCGAGCTGACCCATGCCACCCCGGCGGCCACCTACTCCCACATCTGCCACCGGGATGCGGCCTACGCCATCGCCGAGCAGGCGGTACCGGGCGGTGCCGGCTTCAACGCCGCGCTCGGGGACGGGGTGGACGTGCTGATGGGGGGCGGCGCCAATCACTGGACCCCCTACAGCGCCAGCAACAAGGGGGGCCGGGCCGATGGCCGGGATCTCACCGCCGAGCTCGGTGCCCAGGGCTATCAGTACGTCACCACCCAGAGCGATCTCGCCAGGATAGAGAGCGGCAAGGTGCTGGGTCTGTTCAGTGCCAAGTCCCACCTCGACTACGAGCTGGACCGTGTCGCCAAGGGAGCGGCCAACACCCAGCCGTCCCTCTCCGAGATGACCGCCAAGGCGATCGATCTCTTGAGCCAGAACAGCCAGGGTTACTTCCTGATGGTTGAAGGGGGCCGCATCGACCACGCCCTGCACGCCACCAATGCCAAACGGTCGCTGACCGATGCGGTGGCGCTGGACGAGGCGGTCAAGACGGCGCTGGGCAAGGTGGACCTGACCGATACCCTGATCGTGGTCACCGCCGATCACGACCACACCATGACCATCAACGGTTACTCCGCCAAGGGCAACCCTGTGCTGGATCTGGTGAAAAACGGCGACGGCTCGACCCAGAACGACGTGGATGGCAAGCCCTTCACTACCCTGGTGTTCGGCAACGGCCCGAACCGCGCGGACCAGCGCCCCACCCTCACCAGCAACGAGGTGATGGGGGACGACTACCTGCAGGAGACCGGGGTCAAGCTGGGCTCGGAGACCCACGGCGGCGGTGATGTGATGCTGTTCGCGGGCGGCGCCGGCAGCGGCCGCTTCAAGGGCACGCTCGACAACACCCTGGTGTTCGGCAAGCTCAGGGAGGCGCTCGGCCTGTAAGAAAGCGGGCCCGGTGTCACACCGGGCCCCTTCTTTCGAGCGATCACCCATGATGCGACTGTTACTTCCGTTATGGCTCCTTGGCTGCAGCCTCTGCTTCCCCCTGCTGGCCGACGAGGCGCCCGATCTGGCCGCCCGCATCCGCTATCAGGACAGGATCACCAGCAGCGACGGCATAGCCCGGGAGAACCACTGGCAGGAGAAATGGATCCGGGTCGGCAACCAGGTGTGGAGCCAGCGGCTCATCCCCCTGCCGCTCGCCCGCGCCTACCACGCCAGCCACGATGCCACCCCGGGCCACAAGCATTTCACCCACCAGATGGCGGCCCGCTGGGTCAGCCGCAGTGATGAGGGGGAGCTGCAACTGCGCTACGCCGACGCCTGGCACAACCAGCTGGTGGAGGTGCCGCCGGAGGAGTATGGCCAGGTGGCCTTCATCCCCCACTGGGACAAGCTTCGCCACCTGGTGGATCCGGCCTTGCTGCAGGGCATGACCCCCCTCGACGACGCGGCTCCCGAGCAGGCCCGCTGGTACGAAAAACGCGAGGGCAGGCAGCGCACCCGCATCCTCTGGTCGAGCCAATGGCAGTTGCCCCTGGTGGTGGAGTCCGCGAGCCTGGACGGCTATCGCAGCTACCGGATGGAGGTGACCCTCAAACCCCTGCCAGGGCAGCTACCCTGGCAGCAGCTGGGCGGCTACCAGACCCTGGATCTGCGGGACTTCTTCGACTGACGGCCCGCTCCCCTCGATGGGTTGGCTGACTTGGGGTAACGGGATGTTACACTCTGTGTACTCATCCCTGACCCGGTCTCCTATGCGCCTTCCCCTACTGCTTCTGCTCTGCTGCGCCCTCCTCTTCCCGGGCCCCGGCGCCCACGCCGTGGTTGTCCTGGCCGCAGACGTTCCTCCCTATGTCATTCGCTCCCAGCAGGGGGCCCCGAGCGGCATGGCCATCGAGGTGCTGGAGGAGGCGGCCCGCCGCCTCGGGGAGCCTCTGGAGATAGAGCTGATGCCGCTGGCCCGCGCCCTCAGCCAGACCCGCCACCGAACGGACGTTCTGCTGCTGCCACCGGCCCGAAATCCCCAGCGCGAACCCCTGTTCCTCTGGATTGCCCCCCTGCTGGAGGAGGCCTTCGTGCTGGTCAGCCACCGTCAGCACCACCCGGCCCCCCTCTCGGCCAAGGCGCTGACCGGCCTGACCCTGGGGGCGATGCGTGGCTCTCATGGTCAGAGCCTGATCCAGCCCCTGAAGGGGGTAACCCGGGAGCTGGTCACCGAGGAGGTCAACAATGCCAGCAAGCTGGCGCTGGGCCGTATCCAGGGCTGGGCCGTGGCCTGGAACACCGCACGCTACAACCAGCAGCGGGCCGGCTTGCCCCTGGGGGATCTGGTGCGCGGCGACACCCTGCAAGAGAGCGCCCTCTATCTGGCCGCCAGCCCGCGGTTTCCTGCGGCCGAGGCGCTGCGCTGGCGCAAGGCGATCGAGGGGATGCGCGAGGATGGCAGCCTGGCGCACATCCTCAAGCAGTACGATTATCAGGCGCCCTGACCCCGGGCCGGACATTTGCCAAAGCCATTCAGAATGGTTATGGTATCCCCATGAAAGCGCTCATGATTTTTTCCAGTCTGCTCACACCCCGTTGAGCCCCCGCCCTCGCCCCTGACAGCGAGTCGCTCGGGGGCATCGCGCTTGCGATCTATTCTCACAATCCGAACCCTTTTTCGACCAGCTTGTCCGTCATCCTGGTCCTTTCAGCCATTGATAAGGAATACCCAATGCAACAGCCTCATCTCGTCATCTCCAGCCTGGATCTGGATCGCATCGAGCAACTGCTCGGCAACCACCCGCAACACCTGGCCCTGCAGGAGGAGCTGAACCGCGCCGAGATCCGCGACCCCGCCGACATGCCGCCGGACGTGGTGACCATGAACAGCACGGTGCGCTTCAAGATGCAGAACAGCGGCAACGACTTCTGCCTGACCTTGGTCTACCCGAAGGACGTGCAGGGGGACGAGTCGAAGATCTCCGTGCTGGCACCGGTCGGCAGCGCCCTGCTTGGATTGAAGGTGGGTGACAGCATCGCCTGGCCGGGCCCGGCCGGGCGCACCATACAGGTGGAGATCCTGGAGGTGGTCTATCAGCCGGAGCGCGCGGGCGAGCTGCACCGCTGACAGTGCCGGGCACGCTCTGCCGCCCAGGCGAGCAGGGCGTGCCTCTCCTTAATAATGCCGCCCTGAATCCCGCACTCGGGTGAAGCACCCATCGCCGCATCTCCAGCCCCGGGGCTATCCTCCCCCTTGAGCCTCCCCTTGAGCAAGAAGGCGAGCGGGAGTATCTTGTTGGCCGCGCCAGCGCCCTGGCCGCAGATTTCAGGCTGACATCATGATAAAAATTGCCCTCATCGACGATCACCAGATAGTCCGCTCCGGCTTTGCCCAGTTGCTCAATCTCGAACCCGATCTGCGGGTCATCGCCGAATTTGGCAGCGCCGCCGACGCCCTCGCCGGCTTGCCGGGCAGCGGCGTCCAGCTGTGCGTGTGCGACATCTCCATGCCGGATCAATCCGGGCTGGACCTGCTCAGGCAGCTGCCCGCCGGCCTCGCCGTAGTGATGCTGTCGGTGCACGACAGCCCGGCCCTCATCGAGCAGGCCCTGCAGGCCGGTGCCAAGGGGTTTCTCTCCAAGCGCTGCAGCCCGGAGGAGCTGATCGCCGCGGTGCGCACCGCCGCCCAGGGGGGCTGCTACCTCACCCCGGACATCGCCCACAAGCTCGCCAGCAGCCACAGGGATCCCCTCACCAACAGGGAGCGGGAAGTGGCCCAGCTGCTGGCCGGCGGCATGGAGGTGAAGGCCATCGCCGAGCGCCTCGGCCTCTCCCCCAAGACGGTACACGTGCACCGCGCCAACCTGATGGACAAGCTCAACGTCAACAACAACGTGGAGCTGGCCCACCGCATGCTGGACAGCTGGTGATCTCCCGGTTTGCCAGCTATGTCGCCATCGCCCTGGCGGCCAGCTTCATCTTCGCCGCCGGCTGGTTCTGCCTCTGGAGCATAGGGCTGCACCTGGTGGAGAGCCCGGTGCTGGCGGTGCTGCTGTTCCCCTTCGGATTGCGTCTGGGCCTGCTGCTGCAGAGCCCCCTCCCCTACTGGCCGCCCCTGCTGCTGTGTGAGGCCCTGCTGCTGCACTGGCTCGATGGGGAGGTGGGCATGCCCCTGTGGCCCCTCATCCTGGCCGGCAGCCTGCTCACCCTGCTGCCGCTGCTCATCGCCCGCCGCCAGCGCATTCGTGACGACTGGCAGCAACTGCTGGTGCTGCTCGCCACCGTCACTGTGGCGGCGGCCCTGCAATCCCTGCTCTGGCATCTGGCGGGGGAAGATGGCCTCACCGCCCTGCTGCTCACCCTGACCGGCGGCCTCACCCTCACCTCCACCTGCATGCTGATCTGGCACTATCTGACCCGCGCCACCTGGGTGCCGCTCGGTCCTGCCCTCATCGATCAGCCGGTGGACTGGCGCTTTCGCCACCTCATCTGGTACCTGCTGCTGTTCGTGCTGAGCCTGGGGCTGCAGCTCGGCCTGCCGGACTCCCTGGTGCGTTTCACCCCCTTCTGCCTCGCCATTCCCATCATGGCCATGGCCTGGCGCTACGGCTGGCAGGGGGCTCTGCTCGCCACCCTGATGAATACGGTGGCCCTGATGGCGGGTCAGGCCTGGCACGAACATCCCCTGGATCTGCTGCTCTCCCTGCTGGCCCAGAGCCTGACCGGCCTGCTGCTGGGGGCCGGCATCCAGCGCCAGCGCGAGCTCAACCAGGCGCTGACCCGCCAGCTCGCCCACAACCGCCAGCTCACCGAGCGGCTGCTGGAGACCGAGGAGAGCATCCGCAAGGAGGTGGCCAGGGAGCTGCACGACGACATAGGCCAGACCATCACCGCCATCCGCACCCAGGCAGGCATAGTGCGCCGCCTCGCACCGGACAACCCCAATGTCGGCCAGAGCAGCGCCCTTATCGAGACCCTGTCGCTTGGCATCTACGATGCGGTGCGCGGCCTGCTCGGTCGCCTGCGCCCGCGCCAGCTCGACGACATGAGCCTGGAGCAGGCGGTGCGCGGCCTGCTGCGGGAGCTTGAGCTGGAGCGGCGCGGCATCGTCACCCGCCTGGAGTGGGAGCTCGTGGATGAGGCGCTCTCGGACGCCCAGCGGGTCACCCTGTTCCGGGTCTGTCAGGAGGGGCTCAACAACGTGGTCAAGCATGCCAATGCCAGCGCCGTCACCATACTGGCCCGCCAGCAGACCGACAGGGTGCTGCTGCAACTGGACGACGACGGCTGCGGCCTGCCCGAGCAGACGCCCCAGGGCTATGGCCTGCTCGGCATTCGCGAGCGGGTACAGGCGCTGGGGGGCACACTGCGCCTCTCCTGCGCCCAGGGAACCCAGCTGACTGTCAACCTCCCCAGCCGTAAACGGGAGGAGTCCCATGACTGATCCAGGATCCAGAAGGCAGGGCGCCCCATGCTGAGCTTTATGAAGAGCCGCCCGGCGGCCCCTCTGGTGCGGGATCAGGCCGAGATCGATGCCTGCTATCGCCATTGGCGCCTCCACATACTGCTGACCATGTACCTGGGCTATGCGGTCTTCTACTTCACCCGCAAGAGCTTCAACTTCGCCATGCCGGACATGCTGGCGAGCGGCATCCTGGACAAGGCCGACATCGGCATGATGTGGACCCTGTTCTACCTCACCTATGGCTGCTCCAAGTTCGTCTCAGGCATCATCAGCGACAGGGCCAACCCCCGTTACTTCATGGGGCTGGGGCTGATGGCGACCGGGGTCATCAACATACTGTTCGGCCTCTCGTCGGCCCTCTGGATGTTCGTGGCACTCTGGATTGCCAACGCCTTCTTCCAGGGCTGGGGCTGGCCCCCCTGCTCCAAGCTGCTCACCAGCTGGTACTCGAGGACAGAGCGCGGCTTCTGGTGGTCGGCCTGGAACACGGCCCACAACGTGGGTGGGGCCCTGATCCCGCTTATCGTCAGCACCATAGCCCTGCAGCACGGCTGGCGCTACGGCATGATAGTGCCCGGCCTCATCGCCATACTGGCCGGGCTGCTGCTGTGCTGGCGGCTGCGGGACACCCCGAGCACCCTGGGGCTGCCCACGGTCGGACAGTGGCGAAATGACGCCCTGGAGATGGCCCAGCAGACCCAGGATGTGGGCCTCTCTCCTCGCCAGATCCTGCACAAATACGTGCTCGGCAACCCCTACATCTGGCTGCTCGCCTGCTGTTACGTGCTGGTCTACGTGGTGCGCACCGCCATCAACGACTGGGGCAACCTCTACATGACGGAGCAGCGCGGCTTCAATCTGATGAGCGCCAACTCGGCCATCTCGATGTTTGAAGTGGGGGGCTTTATCGGCGCCCTGGTGGCGGGCTGGGGCTCGGACAAGCTGTTCAACGGCAACCGGGGCCCGATGAACCTCATCTTCGCCATGGGGATACTGCTCTCGGTCGGGTCGCTCTGGCTGATGCCCTTCTTCAGCTACGTGATGCAGGCGGCCTGCTTCTTCACCATCGGCTTCTTCGTGTTCGGCCCACAGATGCTGATCGGCATGGCGGCCGCCGAGTGCTCCCACAAGGATTGCGCCGGGGCCGCCACCGGCTTCGTCGGACTGTTTGCCTACATGGGAGCGGCGCTGTCGGGGTATCCGCTGGCCAAGGTGATGGAGATCTGGCACTGGAACGGCTTCTTCGTGGTCATCTCGGTGGCGGCCGGGGTCTCGGCCCTGCTGCTGCTCCCCTTCCTCAAGGCCCAGGCGCCACGTCCCCTCGCCACCGAAGCGGGCTAAGAGGCCGCCTCCCGACCCTGCTGCCACACCTCTTCAGGCTCAAAGCCCAGGCGCCCCGTACCCCCTCGCCACCGAAGCGAGCTAAGAGGCCGCCTCCCGACCCTGCTGCCGCACCTCTTCAGGCTCAAAGCCCAGGCGCCACGTACCCTCGCAGCCGAAGCGGGCTGAACATCAGGGTCATCAAGGATCAGGCCGGCAGGCAGACCCGGTTCTTGCCGCTGCGCTTGGCCTGATAGAGGGCGCGATCCGCCTGCCCGAACAGGGTATCGAGATGCCAGCCCCGGGCGTAAGGCACCAGCCCCAGGCTGGCGGTGACCTGGATGCCGTCCAGGGGCAGCGTCGCTATGCCCTGGCGGATCTGCTCGCAGCGCGCCTGCTGGGCCGGGGCATCCCCCTCGGGCAGCAGCAGCACGAACTCCTCGCCGCCGAAGCGGCTGGCCACCAGATCCCCCTGACCGGCCAGATAGGCCCCCACCGCCGCCAGCACCCTGTCCCCCGCCTCGTGACCGTGGCGATCGTTGATCTGCTTGAAGTCATCGAGATCCAGCACCACCAGGGCTCCCTGTTTGGGCGCCTGCGCACAGCGCTCCATGAAGCCACGCCGGTTGAGCAGGCCCGTCAAAGGATCCTGGCTCGCCTGCCGGCGCAGGGCCAGGGCCCGGTACTGGGTACAGAGCAGCAATACCCCGAAGGTGGAGAGGTAGTTGCCCATCAGCATGGAGAGGAAGGGCAGCACATTGACCACGTGCTGATCCATCAGCACCCGCACCTCGCCGCTGAGCAGGGCCCCCATCCGGATCAGGTTGAAGCCGTAGAGCAGAATGTTGACCACGGTAAACACCAGAATGGCGGGCAGATAGGCGGGGTAACCGTGGCGCCACACCTGCCACACGATCACGGCCCCCAGCACCATGTAGCTCAGGCAGGCCAGCAGCACCCGGGGCGCCATCTCGTCGTTGAACAGCACGCTCCAGCAGAGGATCAGCAGGTAGACCAGCATGAAGAGCGCGAAGGCCCGCCAGGCCGGCGGCTCGCCGAAGAAGCGCTGCAGGGCCAGCGGCATCAGCGCTATGCAGAGGGTGATGAGCAGGTTGGCCAGCCAGATCCCCGCGATGTGGGGGGCGAACGCCTGCATAAAGAAGAGCGACTGGGCCGCCAGGGCACAGAGGCTGGACCACCACCAGAGCCCGAGGCCGGGGATCTCCCTGTGGGTCGACCAGATGATGGAGAGGGTGATGAACCCCAGGCTGTAGCCCCCGAGGGCCATCAACATCAGGGTAAACACGTCCAGATTGAGCAGAATTGAGGCGTCCATTCCCGAACCTTACTATGGGGATGGCTGAGTATATGGGAAGGCCATGACAAGACACAGAGGGAGCCCTCTGGCGCGAAGAAATATTTTCCGGACAGCCAACTGGCCCCTCTCACTCGGCCAGCCGGCCTGATGCCTGGCGCTCCAGGTTCGTTCGGCCCCAGATTTCCCGCCGACCACACAGCAAAATGCCTGCCAACTATTTTTGCACTTGAACCCGCGCCCTTAGATAGATATGTTGTTTTCATGTGGTTTTATGAGCCGTGCCGCGAGGAAAAAGTGCCACTAACCTATTGAGTCGTCTGACACAATCGGATTTTGGTACATTTTTCACTCACCGGATGGAGAATAGAATCTCATATGGGGCTTTTGCCTCAATCAAGACAATAATCCTGTCTTGCCTGCTGCCGGATGCAGCAGTCTCTTGTGCCATGGAGTCGCACGGAGCAGGTTCAAGGCCGAACACACTTACGACAGAGACGTCACTTATGATCAAAAAACTCATTCTCTCTACCCTGCTGCTGTGCGGGCTCGCCAATGCTGCCACCAGCGCAGCCCCCAGCTCCACCCTGGACGCCGTGCTGGAGCGCGGTGTGCTGCGGGTCGGCTTCGACGCCGGCTATCAACCCTTCGAGATGACCAACAAGCAGGGCCAGTACATCGGCTTCGACGTGGATCTGGCCAAGATGGTCGGCAAGGAGATGGGCGTGAAGGTGGAGTTCGTCAACACCGCCTGGGACGGTATCATCCCGGCCCTGCTGACCGACAAGTTCGACGTCATCATGGGCGGCATGACGGTCACCCCCCAGCGCAACCTGCGCGTCAACTTTGCCGATCCCTACATAGTCGTGGGCCAGACCATAGTCCTTCGCAAGGACAAGGCGGGGGAGATCAAGTCCTTCCAGGACCTCAACGATCCCAAATACAAGATCGCGGTCAAGCTCGGCACCACTGGCGAGCAGGCGGTCAAGCGCATGATCCCCAAGGCTACCCTGCTGCAGTTTGAAACCCAGGACGACGCCAAGCTGGAAGTGATCAACGGCAAGGTGGATGCCTTCGTCTACGACCTGCCCTACAACGCCATCTTCGCCTCCCAGAACACCGGCGCCGTGGTGCACCTGGACAAGCCCTTCACCTTCGAGCCGCTGGCCTGGGCCATCCGCAAGGGGGATCAGGACACCCTCAACTGGTTCAACAACTACCTGCGCCAGATCAAGGGCGACGGCAGCTACGACCGTCTCTACAAGAAGTGGTTTGAATCCAACGCCTGGCTCAACCAGCTCAAATAACCTCTCAAGGGGCGGCTCGCCGCCCCTTCACGCAGACCCCACACAATAACGACAAGAGAGGTTGTGACAGTGATCAACCCCAAAATCACAAGACAGATGGAAAAACAGCCCAACCTGCTGCTCTGGCACGGCGTCTTCCTGCTGATGGTGCTGGCCGCCATCTTTGGCATCTACAAGGCCGTGCAGGCGGTGGATTACACCTGGCGCTGGGAACGCATTCCCCAGTACATCGCCTACCAGGCCGAACAGAAACAGTACGCAGAATTTGACGGCACAGTGGTGACCGGCACCACAGCCGCAGAGAAGGGGCAGCTCTTCCTGCAAGACGATCTCGACCCCAACCGTCGCCAGGCCATCGCCAGCACAGGCGCCCAGGTTGCCGAAGGGGATACCGTCTTCCTCGGTGACACCCTGGATGTGCAACTGAGCTGGACCGCCGGCCCCATCGCCTGGGGTGTCTGGGTCACGGTCAAGCTCTCCCTGGTGGCTGGCGTCTTCGCCATCCTGCTGGGCACCCTGGCCGGCCTCGCCCGCCTCTCACCCAATCCCGCCCTGCGCAACCTGGCGGTCACCTATGTGGAGCTCATTCGCGGCACCCCGCTGCTGGTGCAGATCTTCATCGTCTACTTCTTCATCGGCACAGTGCTCAACCTCGACAGATTCACCGCCGGGGTGGCGGCGCTGGCGGTCTTCACCGGCGCCTATGTGGCCGAAATCGTGCGCGCCGGCATCAGCTCCATCCACAAGGGGCAGATGGAGGCAGGCAGAAGCCTGGGCCTCACCTCGGCCCAGACCATGCGCTATGTGATCCTGCCCCAGGCGTTCAAGCGGGTCTTGCCGCCGCTGGCGGGCCAGTTCATCAACCTCATCAAGGACTCCTCCCTGGTGTCGGTCATCTCCATCACGGATCTCACCAAGGCAGGACGGGAGGTGGTCAGCTCTACCTTCAGCCCGTTCGAGGTGTGGTTCACCGTGGCCCTGCTCTATCTGGTTCTGACTGGTACTCTCTCCTTCCTGGTACGCCGTCTGGAGGTGAAATATGCGAAAAGCAACTGATCCCATTATCAAGGCGAGCGGTGTAGAGAAGTTCTACGGCACCGAGGTGCACGCTCTCAAGAACGTCAGCACCCAGGTAGCGGAAGGGGAAGTGGTGGTGATAGTGGGTCCGAGCGGCTCTGGCAAATCCACCTTCCTGCGCACCCTCAACCAGCTCGAGACCATCAACGACGGCCATATCGAGGTCGATGGCATCAGCCTGACCGAGCCGGGCGACGTCAACAAGCTGCGGGAAGAGGTGGGCATGGTGTTCCAGTCCTTCAACCTCTTCCCCCACTTGAACGTGCTGGACAACATCAGCCTCGCCCCCCAGAAGGTGCGGGGGTTGTCCCGCCAGGACGCCGAGGAGCGGGCCAAGGCCCTGCTGCTGAAAGTGGGGCTGTCGAACAAGGCCCAGAGCTACCCCTCCCAGCTCTCCGGCGGCCAGCAGCAGCGGGTGGCCATCGCCCGGGCGCTCGCCATGCAGCCGCGCATCATGCTGTTTGACGAGCCCACCAGCGCCCTGGACCCCGAGATGGTGGGGGAAGTGCTGGACGTCATGAAGGGCCTGGCCAAAGAGGGCATGACCATGGTGGTGGTGACCCACGAGATGGGCTTTGCCCGGGAAGTGGCGGACAGGGTGCTCTTCATGGAGAGCGGCGAGCTGCTGGTGGATGAGAAGCCCAGCGACTTCTTCGACAATCCCCCCTCCCCGCGCCTGCGCCAGTTCCTGAGTCAGGTGCTGTAAACAGGAGCAGAAGAGGGAGCCCTGGGCTCCCTCTTCACTATTCTCACCTCGCCACCTTCCCCTGATCCTTCACTGAGCAGCACGCCGTCATCTGGCTGCCCGCCGCGCTGACTGTGACAGGATGTTAATGAAATTTTAAATTCATTCGGTATGCTGGAACCCAACTGGTCCAACCGGATGCCTCACATGGATGTGCAACTGCTGCTGCTCTACCTCTCCCCTCTCTTTCTGGCCTTCGTCGGCTGGGAGATGCTCTATCTGCGCAAACACGGGGCGGCCTTTCCCACCGCCACCTATCATTGGCGCGACCTGTTCGCCAATGCCGCCCTGGCCCTGATGCACCAGGGGGGCGATGCCCTGGCGGCCATCGCCATCGCCTACCTCTATGAGGGTCTGTGGGGCTGGCGACTGTTCGACATAGAGCTGAACCTCTGGAGCCTCTTGCTGCTCTTCCTGCTGCAGGATCTCTGCTACTGGCTGTTCCACTTCGCGAGCCACCATGTGCGCTGGCTCTGGGCCTCCCACGTGGTGCATCACAGCTCGGAGCGGCTCAACCTCTCCACCGCCTTTCGCCAGAGCCTGATGTATCCGGTCTCCGGCATGTGGCTGTTCTGGATACCCATGATCCTCATCGGCTTCCCCCCCGAGGCGGTGGTCGCCACAGTGCTGCTCAGCCTGGGTTTTCAGTTCTTCGTCCACACCCAGGTGGTGGGCAAGCTCGGCTGGCTGGAGTGGATTTTCAACACCCCCTCCCACCACAGGGTGCACCACGCCAGCAACCCCAGATATATCGACCGCAACTTCGCCGGGGTGCTGATCATCTGGGACAGGCTGTTTGGCACCTTCGTGGAGGAAGACCCCGCCGAGCCCTGTCGCTTCGGCATCACCAAGCCCATCCACAGCTTCAATCCGCTCACCCTCACCTTCCACGAGTGGCGCGACATGGTGCAGGAGGCCCGAGGCCTGCCCTGGTCAGAGAAGCTCAAGGTGCTGTTTGGCAAACCGGCGGGGCCCGCCAGCCGCTAAGTCCTTGCCGCAGCTAAAACCAGTCCGCGTCGCAGACAAAAAGAGAGCGCCCCTGGGCGCTCTCTTGCATTTGATCATCAGCTTGCTCAGACGTGGGCAAAGGACCAGATGGCGGGCACCAGGCTCACCAGGGTTATCCCGGCCAGCAGCCGCTCGCGCCCGCTGAGCCGCTGGTCCGCCCCGAGCTGGCGGCGGCTGTAGAGAAACAGCAGCAGACCCGGCCCGTAGAGCAGCAGGGAGAGCAGCAGGTACTCCACCCCGGCGGCGTAGAGCAGCCAGAGACCGTAACCGCTCGACACCAGGGCTACCGCCCGCACCCGACCATTGCCCTCTCCACTCAAGGAGAGCTTGAGCAGGAAGAGGCCGATCAGCAGGTAGGGCACCAGTATCATGGAGGTGGAGATGAGCAGCAGGTTGGTGTACCCCTTGCCGAGCAGCCATACCAGCAGCAGACAGCCCTGCACCGTCAGGCTGGTGAGCCAGAGGGACGCTATGGGGGTGCCGTTGCGGTTCTGGCGCCGGAAGATGGCCGGGAAGGCGCCGTGGCGTGCCGCGCTGAACGGCACCTCGGCCGAGAACAGGGTCCAGCTCACGTAGGAGGCGAGCACCGACACGATGAGGCCGGCGCTGATGAGCACCTTGCCCCAGGAACCCGTCATCTGGGCCATCAGCCCCGCCATGGAGGGGTTGGGCAGGGCCGCGAGCTCGGGGCGACTCAATATCCCCAGCGCCAGCACAGAGATGAGCACATAGAGCAGCAGCGCCAGCACCACGCCGAGCACGGTGGCGGTGCCCACGTCCCGCTTGTTTCTCGCCCGGGCCGAGAGCACCGCCGCCCCCTCGATGCCGGTGAAGACCCAGAGGGTGATGAGCATGGTGTTGCGCACCTGCTCGGAGACCGGCACCGCCAGGGTGCTGCCCTGCTGATCCGCCGCGAAGGTGACAGGATCGAACCAGTAGCAGGCGAACAGGATGAACAGCAGCAGCGGCAGGCTCTTGGCCAGGGTCGCCACCAGGTTGAACAGGGCCGCCTGCTGCACGCCGCGGGCCACCAGCAGGTGCACAGCCCAGAGGATGCAGGACTCGCCGATGAAGGCCGCCAGGGTGTTGCCGTCACCAAACCAGATCTGTTCCGGGGTATCGACGAAGCTGCCCAGCGCCGCGAAGGCGATGACCAGATAGCCCACCACGCCGATGGTGGCGCAGAGCCAATAGCCCCAGGCGGAGAAGAAGCCCACCAGATCGCCAAAGCCGGCGCGGGCATAGCTGTAGATGCCGCCGTCGAGATCCGGTCTCAGCCGCGACAGATAGAGGAAGCTCGCGGCCAGCGCCAGGATGCCCACCCCGGTCACCCCCCAGCCGATCAGCACGGCGCGCGCCCCGGCCACCTCGGCCATGTTCTGCGGCAGGCTGAAGATCCCCGCCCCCACCATGGAGCTGAACACCAGGGCGGTGAGGGACCAGAGCCCTATCTTGCTCTCTTTCATGGGCTCTCCTTAGCGCAGCCGGCTGGCCAGCGCCTCAATGTGTTCCGGGCCTATGCCGCAGCAGCCGCCGATGAGAGAGGCCCCGGCTGCGCGCCAGCGCTCGGCCCAGCCGAGGTAATCCAGCGGCCCCAGATCGGCGCGGATCTCGTCCAGGCCGTCGTTGGCGGTGGCCTCCTTGGGCTGGGGCGGGAAGGCGTTGGCGTAGGCGCCGAGGCGAATGTCGCTGCGACCCAGGGCCTGCAAGCCGGCGCAGGCCACCTTGAGCGCCCCCTCAATCACCTCGGGCTGGCAGCAGTTGAACAGGATGGCGTCCACCCCGGCCGACGCCAACGCGGTCACGGCATCGGCCACCCGCTCACCGGAGCGCAGTCTGGGTTCGCTGCCCGGCGCCTCGTCCTCCAGGGTGAAGGAGACCCAGAACGGCTTGCCATCGTCTGGCAGCAGGGCCTTGAGGGCCAGCGGCTCGGCAATGAGGCTCATGGTCTCCGCCAGCCAGAGATCCACCTGGGGAGAGAGCGCCCGGATAAGCGGGGTCGCCAGCTCGCTCACCCTGCCCGCGTCGAACAGGTCGGCACGGTAGGAGCCAAAGAGCGGTGGCAGGGAACCGGCCACCAGCACGGCGCCCCCCTGGTCGTCGGCCACCTCCCGCGCCAGTTGCCCGGCCAGGGCCGCAAGCCGCTCGCCATCTGCGGCGAAGCGTTCGTCACCGATATGAAACGGCACCAGGGCATAGCTGTTGGTGGTGATGACCCGGGCCCCGCTCGCCACATAGGCCTGATGCACCTTTCGCACCGTCTCTGGCGCCTCCATCAGGGCCAGGGCCGACCACTCCGGCTGGCGAAACGGTGCACCCCGCCGTGCCAGCTCGCGCCCCATGCCGCCATCCAGTACCCACAAGTCCTGTGTATCCATCTCTGTCTCTCTGCGTGTCCCCGTCATGACGGGTGTTTATTGTGTGGAACAACATTAAGCCATCAAAACATCTAGACGGCTATATGCCCTGTGCATCATGGCGCAAAGCAGAGAGAGAGGCAATCGGGAACGAGGAACAAATCCGGGCAAGCTCGGGATGAGAGCGGCAAAGGAAGGCCCCGCCCTCGCCGCCCTGGGCTCGGGGCTCGGGGCCCTGAACGACAAGAGGCCACCCCGGGGGGTGGCCTCTTGTGAAACATGGATGGCTGGCGACTCAGCGCCCTGCCAGTACCCGCTTGGTCTGCTTGACCCAGTCGGAGACACGCCCCTGCTGGGGGAAGCCTTGCCAGATCTGCTCCCACTGGGCCGGACTCAGGGGGCGGCCCAACCTGCGCTGCACCCCGGCATAGAGGTAGTCGTGGGCCGTGGTACGGGCCTGGGCCGAGGTGAGGAACTTGGCCACAGGGTCGGTCAGGCGCACGTCCCGCATGCCGAGCAAGGGGTAGTCGCTGTGCACCGCCGCCAGCATGGTTTCACGCATGGCAGATTCTATGTAGCCACGGGCGAACAGGGCGGTCACCGACTCCAGCGACCCCTGATCCGGACCATGGTACTCCTCATCGAACACAGGGCTCGGCTCTGCCACTGCACTCTGCACCACGGCATCGGGGTCCGGCTGCGGCGCCACCACGGCAGCCTTGGGGGCCACGGGCTTGGGAGCGGCGGCGGGTTTGCGGGGCGCGCTCTGGCTGCAGGCCCCCAGCGCCAGGGCGAGAGCCACACAGCTCAACGCACGGGAATAAGACGGCATCTTCATGACTCCTTGGTAACTCCTTTCACGATTCCAGGGCGGGTTTGTCGATCACATTGGGTTCAATACGGGTGACCAGCAGCTGATCGATCTTGTAGCTGTCGATGTCGACCACTTCGAACTTGTAGCCCGCGTACTTCACCGAGTCGGTCCGCTTGGGGATCTTGCGCAGCATGAACATGATGAAACCGGCTATGGTCTCGTAGTTCTGCGCGTCCGGGAACTCCTCGATGTCGAACGCCCGCATGACGTCGGAGATGGGGGTGACCCCGTCCACCAGCCAGGAGTTCTCGTCCCGCTGGACGATCTGCTCTTCCACCACGTGGGTGGCCCACTCCCCCATGACGGTGCTCATCAGGTCGTTCATGGTGACTATGCCCACCACCAGGGCGTACTCGTTCATCACCACGGCGAAGTCGCCCCTGTGGTTCTTGAAGTACTCCATCGCCTCGTAGAGGTTCAGGGTGTCGGGAATGATGATGACGCTCTGCACCAGGGAGCCGCTGTTGAGATCGATGCTCTGGCCGCTGATGACGCGGATCAGCAGCTCCTTGGCATCCACGAACCCCTTGATGCTGTCGAGGTTGTGGTCGCACACCAGGAACTTGTTGTGGGGGTGCTCGGCTATCTTGGCCTTGATGCTCTCCTCCCCCTCTTGCAGGGTGAAGTAGATCAGGCTTTCGCGGGCCGTCATGGCGGAGGTGACGCCGAGGGACTGCAGCTCGAACACGTTCTCGATGAGCTGGTGCTCCTCGCGCTGGATGACGCCGGCCTCGGCCCCCGCATCCATCACCGCGTAGATGTCGTCCGAGGTGATCTCGTCGTTGCGCACCATGGAGACCCGCAGCAGGCGGAACAGGGCGTTGGCCATGCCGTTGAAGAACCACACCAGCGGCATCAGCAGGGTCACGCACAGCAGCATGGGACGCACCACCACCACCGCAACCCGTTCCGGCATCGTCATGGCGAGGCGCTTGGGCATCAAGTCCGCTATCAGGATGAACATGCCGGTGACGAACACGAAGGAGGCGATCGAGCTTATCTGGGAGAGCCAGGGGCCCTGATAGAAGCCGGAGATAAGCTCCTTGATGGCGGGGTTCAGGGCGGATTCGCCCAGGATGCCGCCCAGGATGGCGACGGTGTTGAGGCCTATCTGCACCACGGTAAAGAAGTTACCCGGCTGGGCCTGCAGCGCCAGCACTTTTTCGGCATGGCGATTGCCCTCGTCGGCCATCACCTGCAACTTGATCTTGCGGGAGGCGGCGAGAGAGATCTCGGAGAGCGAGAAGAACACGCTGCCGGCGACCAGCAGCATCAAAAAGAACAAACTATCGGCAAAACTCATGATTAACCTATTGCGACAGCCGCCTTAGCACAAGACGGCAAACTGGGCCCGGGAAACCGGACCGTGACTCCATCCGGGACTCACACAGGGGCCATATTCTAGCAGAAAAGCGCCCCGTGGGGCGCGTTATCTTAAGCCGCCCCCCAATGCAATAAAAAAGGCGCTCAAGGCGCCTTTTTATTCATCCTGGATTCAATGCTTGCCGAGCAGGTCGCTCAGTTCATCCGCCTTGGTGTGGCGTACGTCCTTGCCCTTGACGTAGTAGACGATGTATTCGCAGATGTGCTGGCAGCGATCGCCGACCCGCTCGATGGCCCGCGCCGCCCACAGCACGTTCAGTACCTGGGGTATGGTGCGGGGATCTTCCATCATGTAGGTCATCAGCTCGCGGATGATGGACTCGTACTCCCGGTCCACCTTGTCATCTTCCTTGTAGACGGCGATGGCCGCCTCCAGATCCATGCGGGCGAAGGCGTCGAGCACGTCGTGCAGCATCTTGATGGTGCGACGGCCCATGTTCTCGAGGGACACCAGCGGCGGCTGCGGCTTGTTGGCGTTGTCGGTCAGCATGCGGGCTATCTTGTCCGCCACGTCGCCGATGCGCTCCAGATCCGTGATGGTCTTGATGATGGCCATCACCAGGCGCAGGTCGGAAGCCGTGGGCTGGCGCTTGGCGATGATGCGGGTGCACTCCTCGTCGATGGCCACTTCCATGGCGTTGACCTTGTGGTCGTTGGCCACTATCTTGCGCGCCGCATCCAGATCCTGGATGTGAATGGCGGAGATGGCGTCCGTCAGCTGCTGCTCCACCAGACCGCCCATCACCAGCACCTGGTTGCGCACGTTCTCGAGCTCGGCATTGAACTGACCGGAGATGTGTTTATTGAGGTTCATATTGTCCATACAAATAATCCTTGTTGCTCCGATTATGCCTTAGCCGTTGAACCGACCGGTAATCTGTTTATTGATGCTCATCTTGTTCATACCAATGATCCTTGTTGCACCAACCATGCCTTAGCCGTTGAACCGACCGCTAATCTGTTTGTTGATGCTCATCTTGTTCATCTCAATAACCCTTGTTACACCAACATGCCTTAGCCGTAACGACCGGTGATATAGTCCTCGGTCTTCTTCTTGGCCGGGGTGGTGAAGATGGTGTTGGTGTTCGAGTACTCGATAAGCTCGCCCATGTACATGAAGGCGGTCTGATCCGACACCCGCGCCGCCTGCTGCATGTTGTGGGTCACTATCACCACGGTGAACTGGCTCTTGAGCTCGTTGATCAGCTCCTCGATGGTGAGGGTGGAGATGGGGTCGAGCGCCGAGGTCGGCTCATCGAGCAGCAGCACTTCCGGCTCGATGGCGATGGCACGGGCGATCACCAGACGCTGCTGCTGACCACCTGAGAGGCCGAACGCGTTGTCGTGCAGGCGATCCTTCACCTCTTCCCACAGGGCCGCGCCGCGCAGTGAGCGCTCGGCGGCCTCGTCCAGGGTGCGTCTGTCATTGATGCCCTGCAGGCGCAGGCCATAGACCACGTTCTCGTAGATGGATTTCGGGAAGGGGTTGGGGCGCTGGAACACCATGCCCACCTGACGGCGCAGGGCGGAGACATCCACGCTCTTGTCGTAGATGTTGTGGCCGTGCAGCTGGATCTCCCCCTCGATGCGGCAGATCTCCACCAGATCGTTCATCCGGTTGATGCAGCGCAGCAGGGTCGACTTGCCACAGCCGGACGGGCCGATAAAGGCCGTCACCTGGCCTTTCGGGATCTTCATGTTGACGTTGAACAGCGCCTGCTTGTTGCCGTAGTACAGGTTGAGATCCTTGACCTCAAGGGCGGTCTGCTCCGGGCTCAGGTTGAGCAGGTCCAGTGCGGTATGCTGGGTCGAAGTCGGTGTTACGTTGATCATCTGTTACCTCAAATTCTCTTTGTGGCGGCGAGCACTCTCGTTGCCCGCGGCCTGAACGCTTGGCTGGCAGGGAACCCTGTTCCCGGCCCGTCTCTGTGGTAGCTGGTCTATCAATGTTCCAGCGACCGGAATTTCTCGCGCAGGTGGTTACGAATACCGATAGCCGTCAGGTTGAGGCCCACGATCACCGTCACCAGCAGGAAGGAGGTGGCGTAGACCAGGGGCCGCGCCGCCTCGACGTTCGGGCTCTGGAAGCCGACGTCATAGATGTGGAAGCCCAGGTGCATGAACTTGCGCTCCACATGCAGGTACGGGAAGTTGCCATCCATCGGCAACGTGGGAGCAAGCTTCACCACCCCCACCAGCATCAGGGGTGCCACTTCACCGGCGGCCCGGGCAATCGCAAGGATGAGGCCGGTCATGATGGCCGGGCTCGCCATGGGCAGCACTATGCGCCACAGGGTCTCGGCCTGGGTGGCCCCCAGGGCCAGGGAGCCCTGGCGTATGGTGCTCGGGATCCGCGCCAGCCCCTCTTCGGTGGAGACGATCACCACCGGCAGGGTCAGGATAGCCAGGGTCAGCGCCGACCAGATGACGCCGGGTGAGCCAAAGGTCGGGCTCGGCAGCGCTTCCGGGTAGAACAGCTGGTCCAAGGAGCCACCGAGGGTGTAGACGAAGAAGCCCAGACCGAACACGCCATAGACGATGGAGGGCACACCCGCCAGGTTGATCACCGCGATGCGGATGATCTTGGTCAAGCTGTTCTTGCCCGCATACTCGTGCAGGTAGACGGCAGCCACCACTCCAAGGGGCGTCACTATGATGGCCATCAGCAGCACCATGAAGACGGTGCCGAAGATGGCGGGGAAGACGCCGCCCTCGGTGTTGGCCTCACGGGGATCGTCGGAGACGAACTTGCCAATCTGGTGGAACCAGTGACCCACCTTGGCGGGCAGGCTCATGTCGTTGGGCCAGACCACGTCCAGCACCTTGGACATGGGCATGGTCACCTGCTCGCCACGCATGTCCTTGACCGTGATGGCGTCTCTGTCCGCCTGGGCACGCAGGGAGAAGAGCTCCTTCTCCAGCACCTGATAGCGATCGTTGAGGGCCTGGCGCTGCGCGGCGAGGTCCGCCTTGAGCGCGTCGGTCAGCTCCCCTTCCAGCTCCGCCTTGCGCTCTTTCAGGCGCAGTCGCTCCAGCTGGTAGTTGATGCCGCCGATGTCTCCCTTTTGCAGATCGTTGGCCTGCTCCGACAGGGCGTTGGCACGGGCCAGTACCCGTTGCAGGGCGGGATGCAGATCCTGGGTCAGCTCGCGGCCATCCTCCTTCACCGAGGTGATGTAACCGTAGAAGTTGCCGTTGGTGGCACGCTCGACCATGGCGAGCTCGGCGGGCTGGGTGCGGGACTTGATGTCGGTCTCCAGCACCCAGCGGAAGTCGAGGTCGACGAACTCGCGGTTGCCGGTCTTGACCAGATAACGGGTCAGCAGCTCGCGCTCCTCCCCCTCCAGCGCCTGACCCGCGGCGCGCAGCCGCTCCACAGGTACCAGCTCGCGGTCGTTGATCTCGCCGATCAGCACGCTCTTGTTGCCCTGGGCGTCTTCAAGCTGCCACTCATAGATGGGGTGCGGCCAGAAGTAGACCAGACCACGCCAGCCGATCAGCAACAGCAGACCCAGTACAGCCACCAGACTCAGGCTGACGGCGCCCCCCGTCATCCAGATCCAGGGGGCCCCCGATTTAAACCACTTACCCATTATCGATTCCTTGTTCATATGCAGAGCGCCGCTTTTGATGGAACGGCTCATTACAGAGAGCTGTACTTTTCACGCAACCGCTGACGGATGAACTCGGCCAGGGTGTTGAACATAAAGGTGAATACGAAGAGGACGAAGGCTGCGAGGAAGAGCACCCGGTAGTGGGAGCTGCCCACTTCCGACTCCGGCATCTCCACCGCGATGTTCGCCGCCAGGGTACGCAGCCCCTGGAACATGGAGAAGTCCATGATGGGGGTGTTGCCGGTGGCCATCAGCACTATCATGGTCTCGCCCACGGCGCGGCCCAGACCCATCATCACCGCCGAGAAGATGCCCGGACTCGCGGTCAGGATCACCACCCGGCTCAGGGTCTGCCAGGGGGTGGCGCCGAGGGCCAGGGAGCCCTGGGTCAGGTGCTTGGGCACCGAGAAGACCGCATCTTCGGCGATGGAGAAGATGGTGGGGATGACGGCGAAGCCCATGGCGATACCGACCACCAGGGAGTTGCGCTGGTCAAACTTGATGCCCATCTCGTGGGTCAGCCAGATGCGCGAATCCCCGTGCATGAAGGCATTCTCGATGAGCGGGCTCAAGGCGAAGGCGCCCCAGCCAATCAGCAGCAGTACAGGAATGAGCAGGATGGCGTGCCAGCCATCCGGCAGCCAGGAGCGGCCACGCTCCGGCAGGTAGTTCCACACCAGGGCGGTGAGCAACATGCCCATCGGCAGCAACAGCAGCAGCAGGATCACCCCTGGCAGCGCCCCTTCGATGATGGGGGCCAGCCACAGACCCGCCAGGAAGCCGAGGATGACGGTCGGCAGCGCCGCCATGATCTCCACCGTCGGCTTGACGTATTTGCGCAGACCCGCCGACATGAAGTAGGCGGTGTAGATGGCACCGGCCACGCCGAGCGGCACCGCAAACAGCATGGCGTAGAAGGAGGCCTTGAGGGTCCCGAACACCAGGGGCACCAGGCTCAGCTTGGCTTCGAAATCGTTGCTGGCAGAGGTGGACTGCCACACATACTGGGGCTCCGGATACCCTTCGTACCACACCTCTTGCCACAGGGCGGACCAGGTCACCTCGGGGTGATCGTTCTCCACCTCAAATACCTTGAAGTCATTCCCCTGCTGGGTCAGCAACAGGTTGTGACGGGGAGAGATGGCCAGGGCCGCCAGGGCGCCGCCTTCTATGGTTTCGCCAAGCAGCTTGGCCTCGCCGGTGGCGTGGAAGAAGTTGATGGTCCCGTCGTTGGCGGCGCTGATGAAGCCCTTGCGGAAATGCTCCGGGGTCAGCAGCGCGACCGGGCCGTCGCCCTTGAAGTCACGGATCTGGGTGAACTGGCGCTTGCCATCCTTCGCCACCTCGAACCACTGGGAGATGACGCCATTGTCATTGCCCACCATCAGGGAGGAGGCGCCGGAGAGCAGGGCAACCTGGGTCACGTCGGCGTTGGGGGCATTGATCTCCATGACGTCGCGCAGGGATATGTCGCTCAGGTTGTGGATGTCATAGACAGACAGGCGATTGCCTTCACGCACGAACAGGATGCGCAGATTGGGGGTCAGCAGCATCTGATCCACGTGACGAGGCAGGGAAGGAATGGCGTAGTTCTGGCGGCTCCACTCGATCTCGCCGGAGAGGAAGTTCTCCTCACCGCTCATCACCGTCATCACGCCACGGCCATCCTCGGTCACGGCGGCGGTGGCCATCTTGTCCTTGGTCGCCTCGAACACCATGCGGGTCAGCGCCTTGCCCTGGGGATCTATCACCACAGGCTCTTCGCCGAAGGGATATTGCAGGCTGGGCTCGATGACGCGCACGTCATTCGGGTAGGAGACCTTGAACGAGGGCTGCACCACCATGGCCTTGCCATCGGCAAAGCCATAGGCGATGAGCTTCTGGCCCGGCGCGGGAGGGGCGACGGCGGTGACGTCACCGGCCACACTGGCCTGACCCAGCACCTGACCCACCTTGACGCCGCCATCCGCCTTGACGGCGAAGAAGCTGACCTGACCCTGGTCGTTGAAGCGATACCCTATCTCGTTCTGCTCCTCGACGCCGAGCCAGGCCGTCTTGCCCTGCGTCGGCAGGGTAAAGGAGGAGGTCGCCTCCACGCTGGCGCCATTGAAGATGGGTTTCACCACATAGAGCAGGTAGAAGAAGATAAGCAGCAGGGCCACCAGTACCAGGGCTCCCCCTGTGGTGACGCCGTATTTGGCCAATTTATCCTTGATCCGGCGTTTTCTACTGCCCGCCATGACCAGGTTTAACGATTCCGATGACATGCAAGACCTCAATGTGAGCTAGGCTTGGCGGCATTATATGGCGGTTGCATGACAGTTTTGTTACATCAAGAGCCTCTGTGAAGAGGTTATTTCAGGAGGGATACAGACCGGAGATCGAGGGCAAGCCGAGGTGCCAACCCTCTGTTTTATATATGGATATGTGAATAAATCCGGGACGGGCAAGACGATGCCCCGCCCGCCTCAGAGGGCCGGGCCACCACTTTGTTTCAGCGCCTCTCTGGCCGCCTTCTTCTCGGCGCGGCGCCGCTTGAAGAAGTCTGACAGCTGGGCCGAGCAGGCCTCTGCCAGTACGCCTCCCGTCAGCGCCACCCTGTGGTTGTGGCGCGGGTCCTGCAAAATGTCGAACACCGAACCCGCCGCCCCGGTCTTGAGATCGCGGGCCCCGTAGACCACCCGCTTCACCCGGCTGTGGATCAGGGCACCGGCACACATGCAGCAAGGCTCCAGCGTCACATAGAGGGTGGTGTCGAGCAGCCGGTAGTTCTCCAGCGTGATGCCGGCGGCACGGATCGCCATGATCTCCGCATGGGCGCAGGCGTCATGGGCGCTGATGGAGCGGTTCCACCCCTCGCCGACCACCTCGTCCCCCAGCACCAGCACGGCACCGACCGGGATCTCCCCTATCCCTTCCGCCCTGGCCGCCAGGGCCATGGCATGACGCATCCAGCGCTCGTCCTGGGTGATCTGCATCTCGGCTGCATTCTTCTGTACTGGCTCCACGGCCGATCCTCTCATTTATCTGCATTCATCATCAAAGACGGCCCTGTCCGCTCGGCCCGGATCCAGGGCCACCTGCACCAGGCGAGGTGGGCGGCGATTATGCCAAAACTCCCGCCAAGGCCCAAGTTGCATCTTGGTTGAGCAATAAAGAAGCAATCGGCATCTCCCTGATAAAAAAGGAGTTGCACCCTAGAGTTCATCCTATTAGACTCCCTTCCCGTCAGCCGAGCTGACTCCGTCGGTGTGTAGCGCAGCCAGGTAGCGCATCTGCATGGGGTGTAGAGGGTCGGAGGTTCGAATCCTCTCACACCGACCATTTTCCCCGAAAATAGCCCAGTCAAACGACTGGGCTATTTTTTTGCCTTCTTTCTGCCCGTCCCCTGCACGTCCTCTTCTTGTCTCACCCCGGTGGCTTGCACAGAGGCGGTGATGGCATGAATTTTATACAGAACCACTTGAAGCTTTCATAAAGTCCCGCTAGGATACGCAACTTTTCCGCCGGCCATCAGACAGGGAGGTGGCATCAGGGTGAGGGAATCACCAACCGGCTTGCAATCCATTGAGGCAAGCACCCATGAACCAAGCAGTCGACACTCAGCCCGATCAGCCCCTTCTCTCCTCACCCCATTCCGATCTCGAATCCACCGACACCGGCCTCGGCGGCACAGTGCATCTCGATGTGATCGATCTCGCCGCGCCGGATGATGACTACTGAGGCGGATCTGGCCCAGCCCCTCTCCAAACCCTGCGGATGAAAGGCCGGTTTTGTTGTCCGGCACCCCGTCCCGACCCGGCTAAAAAGCCGCCAACGAAAATAACCATAAAATGCTGATAAACATCCAGGGATTGGTGTTATTCACTACTCCGTTCCCCGTCATCTCCCTCCCCCTGCCCCCGCCCTTGAAATTACAAACCTACGTTATTGCTCGTCATTTCTACCACTCGCCCCCCTATGCCCCCACTTCGCAAGATTTGACCATTTCGTTTTAAACAGCAGTTCACCCGTCAATGACGTCACATGCCAGATGCAGACTGTGTTGGTAGCAGGCATTTCATACAGCTGTTTTCACAAAGCCTGGAGTAAGGTCGGGATTTGTTTTTGCATTGGTAATTTTATTACGTAATTAATTACATTTTTGATGTGCCGCACCCGGCGCTTTCATCCCCCCTGACAGCCTTGTCAGCCGAGAGCATAACCATCTGCGTAGAGCTTTTATGCTAATCACATAACCACTTTAAAAACATCAACTTAAATACCAACCAAAAACACCTGTTTTAAAAATCAAGTTGACGAACCAAGCATTATTTTGCACCTTATGAGTCGTGTTACCCCGCTGTTATGGGGAGTTTAAGAGAAACGGATATAGACGTTAGTCGTAGTTAGTAAGTTCAAAATGTAACTTTCAAAGGAGTGAAACCTATGTCGGCACCGGCCCAGACCATCAGCAGCACCCGTCTGCGCATCCAAGGCGAGATGCTTCCCGATTACGCGCAGATCCTGACGCCGGATGCGGTGGCCCTGGTATCCGAACTGGTGGAACGCTTCGCTCCTCAGCGCAATGAACTGCTGAAACAACGGGTGGCTCGCCAGGCTCGCATCGATGGCGGCGAGTTGCCGGACTTCCTGCCCGAAACCGCCCACATCCGCGAAGGCAGCTGGACAGTGCGCGGCATTCCCGCCGATCTGCAGGACCGCCGTGTGGAGATCACAGGCCCGGTCGAGCGCAAGATGGTGATCAACGCCCTCAACGCCAACGTCAAGGTGTTCATGGCGGACTTCGAGGATTCACTGGCCCCCGCCTGGAACAAGGTGATCGAGGGTCAGATCAACCTGCGCGATGCGGTCAATGGCACCGTCTCCTACACCAGTCCGGAAGGCAAGGCTTACACCCTCAATCCCGATCCCGCCGTGCTTATCTGCCGGGTCCGTGGCCTGCACCTGCCGGAAAAACACGTCACCTTCGATGGCGAGGCCATCCCCGGCGGCCTGTTCGACTTCGCCCTCTACTTCCTGCACAACCACAAGGCGCTGCTGGCCAAGGGCTCGGGCCCCTACTTCTATGTGCCCAAGCTGCAGAGCCACCTGGAAGGGCGCTGGTGGAGCGAGGTGTTCGCCTGGACCGAGGACAAGTTCGGTCTGCCCCGCGGCACCATCAAGGCCACCGTCCTCATCGAGACCCTGCCTGCGGTGTTCGAGATGGACGAGCTGCTCTATCAGATGAAGGATCACATAGTGGCGCTGAACTGCGGCCGCTGGGACTACATCTTCAGCTACATCAAGACCTTGAAGAATCACCCTGACCGTGTCCTGCCGGACCGCCAGGTGGTGACCATGGACAAGCCGTTCCTCTCCGCCTACTCGCGCCTGCTGATCAAGACCTGTCACAAGCGCGGCGCCCTCGCCATGGGCGGCATGGCCGCCTTTATCCCGGCTAAAGATCCTGCGGTGAATGAACAGGTATTTGCCAAGGTGAAGGCTGACAAGGAGCGTGAAGCCAACAACGGCCACGACGGCACCTGGGTCGCCCACCCCGGCCTCGCCGATACCGCCATGGCGGTGTTCAACGCCGCCATCCCGGCTGGCGCCAAGAACCAGATCGATGTGCTGCGCGAGCAGGATGCTCCCATCACCGCCGCCGATCTGCTGGCCCCCTGCGAGGGGGAGCGCACCGAGACGGGCATGCGCACCAACATCCGGGTCGCCCTGCAATACCTGGAGGCCTGGATCAACGGCAACGGCTGCGTGCCCATCTACGGCCTGATGGAAGACGCCGCCACCGCCGAGATCTCCCGCACCTCCATCTGGCAGTGGATCCGCCACGGCAAGAGCCTCACCAATGGCAAGGTGGTGACCAAGGCGCTGTTCCGCCAGATGCTGGCCGAGGAGCAGGAGGTGGTCAAAGCCGAGGTGGGCGAGGCCCGCTGGCAGGCAGGTCGTTTCGCCGAGGCGAGCGAGCTGATGGAGCAGATCACCTGCGCCGACACCCTGATCGATTTTCTGACGCTGCCCGGTTACGAGCGGCTCTGAATCCGGGCCCCGGGAGGGGCTCGTCCATAACAAATCAATGGAAACGTGAAATCAATGAAAGAGGGAACTGATATGGCACTGACCCGTGAGCAACAGATCCAGGCTATCGAGAAAGACTGGGCAGAAAACCCCCGCTGGAAAGGGATCAAACGCGGCTACAGCGCCGAAGACGTGGTGAACCTGCGCGGCAGCCTGCAGCCGGTACACACCCTGGCCCAGCGCGGCGCCGACAAGCTGTGGGAGCTGATCCACGGCGGCGCCAAGAAGGGCTACGTCAACTGCCTCGGCGCCCTGACCGGTGGCCAGGCGGTGCAACAGGCCAAGGCGGGCATAGAGGCCATCTACCTCTCCGGCTGGCAGGTGGCGGCGGACAACAACTTGTCCTCCACCATGTATCCGGATCAGTCCCTTTACCCGGCCAACTCGGTGCCGTCCGTGGTGGAGCGCATCAACAACTCCTTCGCCCGTGCCGACCAGATCCAGTGGGCCAACAAGGTGGGCCCGCAGGATGCCGGTTTCATCGACTACTTCCTGCCGATCGTCGCGGATGCGGAAGCCGGTTTCGGCGGCGTGCTGAACGCCTTCGAGCTGATGAAGGGCATGATTGAAGCGGGCGCCGCCGGCGTGCACTTCGAAGATCAGCTGGCATCGGTGAAGAAGTGCGGTCACATGGGGGGCAAGGTGCTGGTGCCGAGCCAGGAAGCGGTGCAAAAACTGATCGCCGCCCGTCTGGCCGCGGATGTCTGCGGCACCACCACCCTGGTGATCGCCCGTACCGACGCCAACGCCGCCGACCTGCTGACCACGGATGCCGATCCCTACGATGCCGGCTTCCTGACCGGTGAGCGTACCGCCGAGGGCTTCTACAAGGTGCAGGCCGGTATCGAGCAGGCCATCTCCCGCGGCTTGGCCTATGCCCCTTACGCCGACATGGTGTGGTGCGAGACCGCCAAGCCGGACCTGGACGAGGCTCGCCAGTTTGCCGAGGCCATCAAGGCCCAGTACCCGGGCAAGATCCTGGCCTACAACTGCTCCCCGAGCTTCAACTGGAAGAAGAACCTGGACGATGCCACCATCGCCCGCTTCCAGCAGGAGCTCTCCGACATGGGCTACAAGTACCAGTTCATCACCCTCGCGGGCATCCACAACATGTGGTTCCACATGTACGAGCTGGCCTACCAGTACGCCCGCGGCGAAGGGATGAAGCACTACGTCGAGATGGTGCAACAGCCGGAGTTCGCCGCCGCCGAGCGGGGTTACACCTTCGTGGCACACCAGCAGGAAGTGGGTACGGGTTACTTCGACAAGGTGACCACCGTCATCCAGGGTGGCCAATCCTCAGTGACAGCGCTGACAGGTTCCACCGAAGAAGATCAGTTCCACTGATAGACATTGAGATAGCAAAACCCCGGCCTGGTGCCGGGGTTTCTTTTTGCTCGCAACTCAAGGATGTGGCGCAGACAGGCAATCACCGTTGGCTCAGAGTTCGAGGATCTCTTTGACAAAGGGGATGGTGAGCTTGCGCTTGGCGCGAAAGGAGGCGTTGTCGAGCTGATTGAGGGTGGTGAGCAGGGTACGCATGTCACGGGACAAGCGGTTGAGCAGGAAGCGGCCCACGTCGATGGGCAGTTTGAAGCCCCGCAGCTCGGCACGCAGCTGCAGGGCACTGAGCTTGCCTTCGTCATCGAGCTCGTCGAGATGGAAACTCACTCCCCAATCGAGGCGAGAGGCGAGATCCGGCAGTTGCAGCCCCAGCTTGCGCGGGGCGCTGCAGCCGGTGACCACCAGTGTGCCCTCGCCTTTCTCTTTCCAGCGATTGTAAAAATCGAACAGGGCCCGCTCCCACAGGGCATTGCCGGCGATGGCTTCCAGGCTGTCGAGACAGACCAGGGGCAGGCTTTCGAGGGCGTCGAGCATGCTGGGATCCAGCTGTTCGAACTGGTCGAGGGAGAGATAGGCGGCGGCGGCGTCGCGGGCATTGACCTCGGCGCAGGTGGCGTGCAGCAGGTGGGAGCGTCCGGAGCCCTTGGCTCCCCAGAAATAGAGGAAAGGAGCGCCCTGACCGATGGCCGCATTCTTGAGGGCGGTGATCAGATGGGCGTTGTTGCCGGGATAGAAACTGACGAAGGTTTCATCATCCGGTAATTGTACGGCTAAAGACAGTTGGGCCGGTTGCTTCACTCGTTGGGCTTTGACTGTGATATTTGCGCCCAAGTGTATCATTGCAGCGGCAGATAGAGAACCGCCCGGGTCATGCCGGGCGGTTGGGATCATCAGAAAGCGTCAGGGCTGCGACCATTGATAACGCAGACCGCTCTCGTTGTCTTCGATCCAGCACTGCTGGCTCTCGAGCTGGAGAACCGCACAGACTCTTCATGCCGGGCGGTTGGGATCAGCAGAAAGCGTCAGGGCTGCGACCACTGATAACGCAGACCGCGCTCGTTGTCTTCGATCTGGTGCAGGCGACTCTCCAGTTGCAGGCCCCTTACCAGCTCGGCCTTGTCCCCCTGAAGCGACAGGTTGAAGGTGACCTTGTCCCCCTCCAGCTTGCCGATCGCCACCTTGGTGACGCTGGCCATGCCCTGCAGCATCTTCTGTATCTGGATCATGCCGTCGATGCCGGACAACCCCTCCACCACCAGGGTCTGGCTGGAGACGACCCCGGACAGGCGAGTGCCGTACTGTTGCACCAGCCAGCCCGCCAGGGCATCGGCCATGCCCTGCGCCACCTCGGCCTGGGTACCCGAACCGGCCCCCTTGGTCAGCTCGGTCAGCTCTGCACCGCCCTGAGCTCCCGGCTTGGCGCCATAGAGCCCCCAGTCGATGCTCCACTTCTCCCCTTCCGGCGTCAGCTTGCCCAGCACCACCATCTCGGCGCCATAGCGCTCGCTCGCCTTGAGGATGGGGTCGGCGAAGCGGCCCCAGACATCGGTGGCGCTGACCGCCATGTTGTCGTCCAGATCCATCAGCGGGATGCTGACCGGCAACCCCATGGCCTGGGCCTGGCCGCGCAGGGCGGCGGACCAGCCGTCGCTGGACTGATCCGGCAGTATGCGGCGCTCCCCTTCATCTATTACCAGCCAGAGTGCCATTTGCGGGCGGACGGGCCCCAGCAGGGGGAACTTGCTCTGGCCTACCAGGGCATTGACCTTGGCCACGTTGAAATCGGCCTTGAGAAACTTGACCGGTCCCACATCCTGATAGCCGTAGTGCTGCACATAGTCACCGGGGGCCGCCAGCGCCTTGGCCACCTCGGGCTGGGTGAGGATGTCGCGCCTGCCGGTCACCTTGACGAGTACCTCCCCCAGTGCCTGGGACTGGGCGGCCGTCATGTCGCCGCTGGTCGGCGCCTTGCCCTGATAGAGGTCAGTCACCTGGGCAGCCGACACCATGAGTGGCAGACAGCAGAGGAGAGTCGCTAAGCGTTTCAGCATAAAGAAGATTCTCGAAATGGGGGATGCTGCTTATGGTAGCGGCAAGGCGCGCATGGCAGCAAGCCGGAGGGCGGGATAAACGACGGAGCCGGCAAGGTGCCGGCTCCGTTTGCGCTCTTTCAAAGAGAGCGGCTATGGCGTCAGGGGTTACTTGGTGCCGAAGATCTTGTCGCCGGCATCCCCCAGACCCGGGACTATGTAGCCCTTCTCGTTCAGTCCCTGATCGATGGAGGCACAGAACAGCTCCACGTCGGGGTGAGCGGCTTCCAGCGCCTTGATCCCTTCCGGGGCGGCAACCAGCACCAGCACCTTGATGGACTGGCAGCCTTTCTTCTTCAGCAGATCTATGGTGGCAATCATGGAGCCGCCGGTGGCCAGCATGGGGTCGATGACCAGGGCCAGACGCTCTTCGATGTTGCTGACGATCTTCTCGAAATAGGGAACCGGCTGCAGGGTCTCTTCATCGCGGTAGATGCCGACCACGCTGACACGGGCACTCGGCATGTGCTCGAGCACACCATCCATCATGCCAAGACCGGCGCGCAGGATAGGCACGACGGTGACCTTCTTGCCCTTGATCTGGTCAACTTCCACTGGCCCGTTCCAGCCATCGATGGTAACTTTCTCGGTTTCGAAGTCAGAGGTCGCTTCGTAGGTCAACAGACTGCCCACTTCCTTGGCCAGTTCACGGAAACGCTTGGTGCTGATGTCGCCTTCGCGCATCAGGCCGATCTTGTGCTTGACCAGGGGGTGTTTGACTTCAACGACTTTCATTATTATCTCCTCGAACCGGCGCCAAAAAATCGCGGAATCATACAACAAAAGCCGCGGCTTGTAGAGCTTTTCCACGCAAAAACGCGCAAACGATTTTCTTTCTGCTTTTACCCGCCCACTGGTAGAATACGCCCCGAATTTTACCCTCCACTTCTCTATATGACGGGGAATACGCGTGACTGACAAAACCTCACTGAGCTACAAGGATGCTGGCGTGGATATCGATGCCGGCAATGCACTGGTTGAACGTATCAAGGGCGTGTCAAAGCGCACTCGTCGTCCTGAAGTCCTTGGTGGTCTTGGCGGCTTTGGGGCCCTGTGTCAAATCCCTGCTGGCTACAAGGAGCCGGTACTGGTCTCCGGTACCGACGGTGTGGGCACCAAGCTGCGTCTGGCCATCGATCTGAAGAAGCACGATACCGTGGGCATCGATCTGGTGGCCATGTGCGTCAATGACCTCATCGTGCAAGGCGCCGAGCCCCTGTTCTTCCTCGACTACTATGCCACCGGCAAGCTGGATGTGGATACCGCCGCCGCCGTGGTCACCGGCATAGGTGCAGGCTGCGAGCAGTCCGGCTGCGCCCTGGTGGGCGGCGAGACCGCCGAAATGCCTGGCATGTATGAAGGGGAAGACTACGACATCGCCGGTTTCTGCGTCGGTGTGGTGGAGAAGAGCGAGATCATCGACGGCAGCAAGGTCGGCGAAGGGGATGCCCTGATCGCCCTGGCCGCGAGCGGCCCCCACTCCAACGGCTTCTCCCTGGTGCGCAAGATCCTGGAAGTCTCCCAGGCCGACGTGCATCAGCCGCTGGGTGACACCACCCTGGCCAACGCCCTGCTGGAGCCGACCCGCATCTATGTGAAGCCGGTGCTCAAGCTCATCAAGGAGTGCGAGATCCATGCCCTGTCCCACATCACAGGTGGCGGCTTCTGGGAGAACATCCCCCGCGTGCTGCCCGCCAATACCCAGGCGGTGATCGACGAACAGAGCTGGCAGTGGCCGGCGGTGTTCAGCTGGCTGCAGCAGGCCGGCAACGTCACCCGCCACGAGATGTACCGCACCTTCAACTGCGGTGTCGGCATGATCATCGCCCTGCCGGCGGATCAGCTGGACAATGCGCTGGCCCTGCTCAAGGCCGAAGGCGAGAACGCCTGGCACATAGGCCACATCGCCAAGGCGGCCGATGGCGAAGAGCAAGTCATCATAAAATGACCTCCCCCATGAAACGGATCCTGGTGCTGATCTCCGGCAACGGCAGCAACCTGCAGACCATTCTCGACCACTGCGCCAGCGGCAAGGTTGCCGGTGAGGTGGTCGGTGTCATCAGCAACAGGGCCGATGCCTACGGCCTGGTTCGCGCCAAAGAAGCCGGGGTGGCCACCGCCATCCTGGCCCAGCAGCAGTTTGCCAGCCGGGAGGAGTATGACGTCGCCCTGCTCGCCCTGATGGCGGACTATCAGCCGGATCTGGTGGTGCTGGCCGGGTTTATGCGGATATTGAGCGGCGATCTGGTGCGCCATTTCGCCGGGCGGATGATCAATATCCACCCCTCCCTGCTGCCCAAGTATCAGGGACTGCACACCCACCAGCGCGCCATCGACGATGGGGAGCGCGAGCACGGTGCCAGCGTCCACTTCGTCACCGAGGAGCTGGACGGCGGCCCTGTGATCCTGCAGGCTCGCGTCCCCATCTTCGAAGGGGACAGTGCCGACGAGGTGGCTGCCCGGGTCCAGGTCCAGGAGCACAGCATCTACCCCCTGGTGGTGCAGTGGTTCTGCGAGGGACGGCTGCAGATGCGGGAGGGTGCCGCCCTCTTGGATGGCGCCGAACTCGGCCCGGCGGGTCACGCCAGCGAGTAAGCAGACGTCTTGTCGAGATGTGAAAAAAGGAGGCCGATGGCCTCCTTTTTGTTTCCTGAATTTTCCCACCACAGGCACAGGCTTAAACCTGTTCACGACCTGCAGCGAGAAACTGTCAATAAGCGAGCAGCACATGAGCCTTGATCACGGCTTCGTAGCCAGATCGTGGACAGGTTTAGACCGGGTTGTCGATATCGATAAAGGTCACCTCCAGCCCGTGCACGGTGGCGAGCCACTCCCCCAGCGCCTTGACGCCGTACCGCTCGGTGGCGTGGTGACCAGCTGCGTAGAAGTGCATCCCCATCTCGCGGGCGGTGTGGATGGTCTGCTCTGAAGCCTCGCCGGAGATGAAGGCATCTATCCCCTGCTCCGCCGCCTGGTTGATATAGCTCTGGCCGCCGCCGGTGCACCAGGCCACTGAGCTGATGAGCTCGGGGCCGCTGTCGCCACAATGGAGCGGCTCACGGCCGAGCCGCTCGGCAATAAGTCTGGCAAAGTCGGCTCCGCTCATGGGTGTCTCCAGCTTGCCCACCATGGCCACGCTCTTGCTGTTCCAGGGTTCGAGACCACGGCGCACCTTGATGCCGAGCAGCCTGGCGAGCTGGGCGTTGTTGCCCACCTCGGGGTGCACGTCCAGCGGCAGGTGGTAGGCAAACAGGTTGATGTCGTGGGTCAGCAGGGTCTTGAGGCGGCGCTGCTTCATGCCGGTGATCTGGGGTGGTTCCCCGCTCCAGAAGTAGCCGTGATGGACCAGGATGGCATCGGCATCCAGGGCCACGGCCGCATCGATCAGGGCCTGGCTGGCGGTGACGCCGGTGACCACCCGGCGAATGCGCTCGCGCCCCTCCACCTGCAGCCCGTTGGGACAGTAGTCCTTGATGGCGTGAGGCTCGAGCAGGTGGTTGAGCACGGTTTCCAGTTTGCGATGAGAGATCATAGGAGTCCCTTGTAAAGGCGCTGCTCCCCCTTGTCTGCGATCAGGCTCTTGTCTGCAGTCACAACGGGGCCCAGGCTCATGATGCCGAGGGCCCCATGATAATCGAGCCGGGCCGGCAAGGCCATGACACCGGCAACAGGTGCTAGGCGGGCAGCTCTATGCCGGCGTCACGCATCTGGGCCAGCTTGTAGCGCAGGGTGCGCGGGCTGATGCCGAGCTTGTCGGCCACCTCCTTGCGGCTGCCGTTGCACTCCTGCAGGGTGTCAAGGATGATCTGATGCTCCTGCTGCTTGAGCTCGCCGCCGAGTCCCTCCCCCGACAGACGCTCTAGGGGGCGCACCAGCTCCTCGTCCGTCTCCTCCAGGATCAGATGCTCGCAATCGATGAGACCTTCGAGGCAGAGGATCAGGGCCCGCTGCACCACATTGTCCAGCTCGCGCACGTTGCCGGGCCAGGGGTGGGTCAGCAGGCGCTCGCGAGCCGCATCGGCCAGCTGCGGTGTCGGCAGCCCCTGCTGACTGGCATGGAGCGCCAGCAGGTGCTCCGCCAGGGGCAGTATGTCGCCGGGCCGCTCCCAGAGGGAGGTCCAGCGCAGGGGGAAGACGTTGAGACGGTAGTAGAGATCCTCGCGAAACAGGCCGTCCTGCACCGCTTTTTTCAGATCCCGGTTGCTGGTGGCGATGACCCGCACGTCCAGCGGGATCATCTTGCGGCTGCCGAGCCGCTCCACCTCTTTCTCCTGCAGCACCCGCAGCAGCTTGGCCTGCAGGCCGAGATCCATCTCGGTGATCTCGTCGAGCAGCAGGGTGCCGCCCTGGGCCTGCTCGAACTTGCCCGGGCACCCCTGCACGGCGCCGGTGAAGGCCCCCTTCTCGTAGCCGAACAGGGTCGCCTCCAGCATGTTCTCCGGGATGGCGGCGCAGTTGATGGCGACGAAGGCCTGCTCGGCGCGGCTGGAGTTGTCGTGGATGTAGCGGGCCAGCACCTCTTTGCCCGTCCCGCTCGGGCCTGTCACCATGACGGTGGCTTCGCTTCTGGCGACCCGGGTCGCCAGCTGGAACAGCTCGGCGGTCCTGGGATCGCCATAGACCACGGCGCGCTTCTCCACCTTCTGGGCCGGCACGTAACGGCTGACCTGGTTGAGCAGCACCTCGGGGGAAAACGGCTTGGCCAGATAGTCGATGGCCCCCTCCCGCATGGCGCGCACGGCACCGTCGATGTTGGCGTAGGCGGTCATCAGGAGCACAGGCACCTGGGGATATTGCTGGCGGATGTTGGCCAGCAGGGTGAGGCCGTCCATGCCCCCCATCTGGATGTCCGAGATCACCATGTCGAAGCGCTGGCGAGAGAGTGCCAGCAGGGCCCGCTCGCCGCTGTCCACCTCGCGGCACTCGTAACCGCCGAGCAGCAGGGTATCCACCAGCGCCTCGCGCAGGCCGTTGTCGTCTTCCACCACCAGAATACGGGCCTGGGTCATGCCACACCTCCAACCACGGGCCCGCAGGCCTTGCACCACAGGGACAAGATGGGATTCATGCTACACCTCCAAGCTGCACCGCTTGCTGATGCAGGGGGAACGACAGGGTAAAACAGGTCCCTTCTCCGGGCACCGAGGCCACGCTGACCTCCCCCTGATGGGCACGCACCACGGATTGCACCACGGCAAGCCCGAGGCCTGTGCCCTGGGAGCGGGTGGTGAAGAAGGGTTCGAAGATCTGGCTGAGCAGCTGGGCAGGCATCCCCTTGCCATTGTCGAGGACGCGCATCTCCACCCGGTTGCCGCTGCGCACCGCGCTCACCAGGAGCGAATCGGCCCCGGCCTGTCTGGCGTTGGCGATCAGGTTGTTGATGGCCCCCGCCAGGGCACTGCTGTTGGCGAGCAGGCAGAGATCCGGTTCGGGCGCCTCCATGTGCAGCGCGCAGCCCTGCTGCTGGCAGAAGGCCTCGGCACCGGCCTGCACCTCCGCCAGCAGCCCCTGTACCGAGACAGGAGCCACCACCTGGTTGTCGCCGTTGCGGGCAAACAGCAGTATGTCGTTTATCTGCTTCTCGAGATCCTGCAGCCGGGCCATCAACTTTTGCTGGAACTGGGTGCGGGATTCCGGTTTCAGGGTGCGGTTCGCGAGGTTGGCCGCATAGAGCATGGCGGCGGAGAGGGGGGTGCGGATCTGGTGTGCGAGGGAGGCCGCCATGTTGCCCAGGGCCGACAACCGTTTCATGTGGTTGACCCTGTCCTGCAGCTGGCGGGTCTCGGTGAGATCCGTGATGAACACCAGCTGGCCGGGCTGATCCGGCAGCGGCTGGGTGGAGAGTTGCACCCGGCGACCGTCCCGCAGGGAGATCTCGTGACCATCGTCTTCCCTGGGCTGGAAACAGCGGGCGATGATCTGGCGCCAGGCCTGCCCCTCCAGCGGCTCCCCCAGCAGGGTCAGGGCGGCCGGGTTGGCGCGGGTGATCCTCCCCTCCCCATCGAGCAGCAGCACGCCGGTCGGCAGTGCCGTGAAGATGGCATAAAGCTGACTCACTTCGTGTGACTGGAGCGGATTGTCCTGCTGCGAGATTGTCATAAAGCTGACCTCAAACTGGCGATTGGGTCAGCTTATTCAATTTCCATGCCAGTAAATTATTTGTTATATATCAATGCCTTGACTATGGCCGTCAAAGCATTGACCTCAGTTGTCCTTGCTCATGCCGTATTTTTTCATCTTCTCCACCAGGGTGGTGCGGCGCATGCTCAGCAGGTCGGCGGCGCGGGCCACCACCCCGTCCTGGGACTCCAGGGCCTGACGGATCAGCTCCACCTCGAGATCCGCCAGCATCTCCTTGAGATTGAGCCCCTCCTGGGGCAGCTGCATGGGCAGCTGCGCGGCAAGGCCCGGATCCAGCGCAGGAGGCGTCTGGAACACGGCGGCCAGGGCATCCCGCTCGTCCATCTCGGTGAGCCGCTCGTCCCTCGGATCGCTTGGCAGCAGACGGTAGCGACCGGGCAAGTCCGCCACATCGATGATCTGGTTCGGGTAGAGGATCAGCAGCCGCTCGATGAGGTTCGACAACTCCCGCACGTTGCCAGGCCAGGGGTACTGCATCAGGGACTCCATGGCCCGCTGGGTCAGGCGGATGATCCCCCTGTGCTGCTCCCCGTGGCGGTTGAGCAGCTCCTGCAGCAGCAAGGGAATATCGTCGCAGCGCTCGCGCAGGGGCGGCGTCTCTATGGGGAAGACGTTGAGGCGATAGTAGAGATCCTCGCGAAAACCCTGGGTGCGGATCATCGCCTCCAGATCCCTGTGGGTCGCCGCTATGATGCGCACATCGGCCTGGATGGGCTTGCCGCCACCGACCCTGTCGAACAGTCGCTCCTGCAGCACCCGCAGCAGCTTGACCTGCATCGGCAGCGGCATGTCGCCGATCTCGTCGAGGAACAGGGTGCCCCCCTGGGCCAGCTCGAAGCGGCCGCGACGGGCGGCGATGGCGCCGGTGAAGGCCCCCTTCTCGTGGCCGAACAGCTCGCTCTCCAGGAGCTCCGCCGGAATGGCGCCGCAGTTGATGGGTACGAAGGGGCCCGAGCTTCGGGCAGAGAGCTCGTGAATGGCGCGGGCCACCACCTCCTTGCCGGTCCCGGACTCCCCCAGGATCAGCACGTTGGCGTCTGTCTGTGCCACCTGGCCTATGAGGCGGCGCACCTCCTGGATCCCCCGCCCCTTGCCCACCAGCAGTCGCAACAGGGTCTGACCCTTGTCGTGCACCTGCTGGCGGGGATGGAGGGAGATGAAGGCCTGACAGAAGTGCAGGTGGCGCGTCAGGGACTCATAGGTATAGGGCTCGTCGCTGCCACCGATGAAGTTGCTGTTGGGGTGATCGGCCTGCATCAGGGAGAGGAAGGGGATGCGGGGGAAGGCGGCCAGCAGCTCGCCGAGGGAGCGCTCCAGCAGCTTGCCCGTCAGTATCCCTTGCAGCGGGCCGGAAGATTCGATGGCCACGTCCAGATCGGTTTCCACCACCTCCTGCCAGGGGATCCCCATGAAGGAGAGCACGGTCCCCAGTTGCTGACGCCGCTGTTCATCGGCATCAACGATCAACACCCCCATAGCCATCATATTTATCTTCCTTACACACCTGACGCCAAGTTATTGTTTTTTAAGTGCTTATGATAATGAGCCATGCACTGTGTTATAGGGTGCACAAAGTGCCAAAATTCTGGCGGTTTGTCAAAACTTGTCGCGCTCGGCGCGGCCCGGGCGGGATGGGGATCACACTCGGACAGCCGCTGTCGGCCAGGCGCCCGGGGTGGAACGCGGTGCAGGAGAGGCAAGGCGCCGACCGCAGCCGGCGCCAGCGCGGGGATCAGTGCCTGGCCTGCTCCTGGGGGGCGGCGTAACGGCACTCGGGGAAACGGCTGCAGGCCAGGAACAGACGGCCGGCATGGGGACCCTTCTTCGCTTCCCGGGCCACCAGGGGCGCCGCGCAGCGGGGGCAATGGGGCACAGAGGCGGAGGCCTCCTCCTCCTCTTCGTCCGGGCCGATGAAGGGGTTGTCCATCAGCACCGGCCCCTGCTCGTCAGGCTGAGGCGACTCGGCCTGTGGCGCCCTGGGCATACGCCCCCCATGGTGGGATGCACTCAAGTCCACACCATCGAGCAGCAAGGGGTTGAAGGTCGGCTCGCGGCGCTCCCCCGGCAACAGATCCTCCACCGGGAGGCTCGTCTTGACCAGCAGGGGCAGCAACAGCTCGCGCAACTCGTCGACCTGGTAATGGCTGCTGGCCGGGATCTGCAGCAGCGGCAGGCCGGCGCTGTCACAGGCGGACTTCAGGAAGAGATCCCGCACCTTGCGCTTCTGGTGGCGATGGGCGCTGTCATCGAGCTCGACGGCGCACAGGAAGGAGAGATCCGTCGGGTGGCAGAGCAGGTAGTCGAAGCGCTTGGCGCTGATCATGTCGAACGCCTGCTGCCACTTGCCCTTGCCCAGGCGCGCCTGCGGGGTCAGCACATCCGCCACCCTGACCTTGGCAAAGACCCGGGCCTGGTCGCCCACCGCCAAGTCCAGCACCCCGAGGAAGGCGCGCTCGGCGGGGCTGAACAGTGTCTCCTGCAGCTCATAGGGCTCGGCCTTGCCCCTCTTGCTCCTGCGCCAGAGGATCACCAGCAGGAGCAGCACCAACAACACGGATCCCGATACGACAAGGCTATTCATAAACACATACCCCGTTCACAAGACATATCCAGTTCATCAAACACGAAGGGGCAACACTCTACCACGGGGGAACCCCGGCAGGCAGAGCTGAAATCAACGCCGCTCCGGCATTCGCGTTTTTTCACTAAATTTGCGTGAGGCGGGCTTCATATGGCCTGTCGCAGCAGGCACAATGCTAGAGCCTATGGACGTTTCGGCGCACAGAGTCGCGGCCAGGCGTCAATGACCCCACCCAGTCCCATTCAAGGAGAGCAGGATGCAAAAGCAATTGGTCGTCACCGTGATCGGCGCAGACAAGCCCGGCATCGTCGAGAGCCTGGCCGACACCATCACCCGGCAGCAGGGCAACTGGCTGGCCAGCTCCATGAGCGAACTGGCGGGGCAGTTTGCCGGTATTTTGCACGTCGCCGTGCCGGACGAACACTACCGCAGCCTGTGCGAGGCACTGGTGATGCTGCCGGGTCTCACCGTGAGCTTCGCCGAAGGCCAGCTCAGCCCCGAGCCCGCCAACCAGCTGATGCTGAGCGTCACCGGCAACGACAGGCCCGGCATAGTCCACGAGGTGGCCAGCATACTGCGCCAGCTCAACATCAACGTCGCCGACCTCACCACGGGGTGCGAGCCCGCCCCCCACTCCGGGGCCCCGCTCTTCTATGCCCATGCCCTGGTGGCCCTGCCGCCCCAGCTCGAACTCGACGATCTGATCACGGCGCTGGAGTCCCTCTCCGACGATCTGGTGGTCGACATCGATCACGATCTGACCGAATAACGCGGGTTGTCATAAATTTGTCATGGTTTGACGCCATAACTTCCGCGCAGACGCAACCTGAGTACAGAGGCACCAGATGAGCACCGACAGGCAGTATGAAGAGAAAGAGCTTAGCTGGCTCTCATTCAATGAACGGGTGTTGCAAGAGGCAATGGACAAGACGGTCCCCCTCATCGAGCGGGTCCGTTTTCTGGGGATCTTCTCCTCCAACCAGGATGAGTTCTTCAAGGTACGGGTCTCGGACGTCAAGCGCCGCATCCTCATCAACGAGGTGCACGGTGGCGATGACGAGGCCAAGGTGTTGCTGCGCGCCATCCAGCAGAAGGTGATGGCGCTCGGCGAGGCGTTTGACAACACCTACAAGGAGTTGCTGATCGCCCTGGCCCGCCACAACATCTTCCTGGTCAACGAGAACCAGCTCTCAGAGGCGATCCAGCAGTGGCTGCGGGTCTTCTTCAAGGAGAAGGTGCTGCGTCACATCATCCCCATCCTCCTCAACAAGGAGGTCAACCCGGTCAAGTTCCTCAAAGACGAGCACACCTATCTGGCCATCGAGATGAAGAAGAACGGCCAGGTGATCCAGTACGCCCTGGTAGAGGTGCCGACCGACGATCTGCCCCGCTTCTTCCAGCTGCCGCCGGAGGGGACCCGCCGCAAGAAGCAGATCATCATCCTGGACAACGTCATCCGCTTCTGCCTGGACGAGATCTTCAAGGGCTTCTTCGACTACGACGAGATAGCGGCTTATGCGGTCAAACTGACCCGGGATGCGGAGTACGATCTCTCCGACCAGCTGGATCTGAGCCTGGTGGACAAGATGAGTGACGGCTTGAAGCAGCGCCTCACCGCCATGCCGGTGCGCTTCGTCTACGAGCGGGAGATGCCTGCGGCCATGATAAGCTTCCTGAAGCTCAAGCTGCAGATCAGCTCCTACGACGCCATCATGCCGGGCGGGCGCTATCACAACTTCAAGGATTTCATCGGCTTCCCCAACGTGGGGCGGGACTATCTGGAAAATCCCAAGCTGCCGGCCCTGGATTGCCGCGATTTCGATGGCTTCGTCAACGCCTTCGACGCCATCACCAAGCAGGACATACTGCTCTACTACCCCTATCACAAGTTCCACCACTTCACCGAGCTAGTGCGCCAGGCGGCGTTCGATCCGGCGGTCAGCGCCATTCGCATCAATATCTACCGGGTCGCCAAGAAGTCGCGGATCATCCACTCCCTCATCGACGCCGCCAACAACGGCAAGAAGGTGACAGTGGTGGTGGAGCTGCGCGCCCGCTTCGACGAGGCGGCCAACATCGACTGGGCCAACATTTTGACCGATGCCGGGGTCAAGGTGGTGTTCGGGGTGCCCAGCCTCAAGATCCACTCCAAGCTCTGCCTCATCACCCGGCATGAGCATGGGGAAGCGGTACGCTACGCCCATATCGGCACCGGCAACTTCAACGAGAAGACCGCCAAGATCTACACCGACTTCTCCCTGCTGACCCGCCACCCGGACATCACCGCCGAGGTGGAGGGGGTGTTCGAGTACATCGAGTACCCCTATAAACGCTACAAATTCAACCACCTGCTGGTCTCCCCCATCAACAGCCGCCGCCAGCTCTATCGCCTCATCGACAACGAGCTGGCCAACGCCAAGGCGGGCCAGCCCAGCGGCATCACCCTCAAGATCAACAACCTGGTGGACAGAGACCTCATCAACCGCCTCTATGCCGCCGGCCAGGCCGGGGTGCCCATCCAGATGATCATCCGCGGCATGTGCGCCCTGCGTCCCGGGGTGCCTGGCCTGAGCGACAACATCCAGGTCATCAGCATCATAGACCGCTTCCTCGAGCACCCCCGGGTGATGGTGTTCCACAACAAGGGCAACCCCCAGCTGTTCATCTCCAGCGCCGACTGGATGAGCCGCAACATCGACGGCCGGATCGAGGTGGGCACCCCCATCTACGACGAGCGGCTGAAACAACGCATCCTGGACATCCTCGAGCTGCAGCTGAGCGACACCTGCAAGGCGCGGGTCATCGATGCCGATCAGAAGAACGAATACGTGAAGCGGGGCAACCGCCGCAAGGTTCGCTCCCAGGTTGCGATTTACGACTATCTCAAACGTATCGAGTCAAACAATGGACAATAGTCTGTACGCCGCTGTCGATCTGGGGTCGAACAGCTTCCACATGGTCATCGCCCGCCTCAACGAGGGGCGGATGCAGATCGTCGATCGCATCAAGGAGCGGGTTCGCCTCGCCGAGGGGATGGATGAGCAGCGCCGCATGTCGGCGGAGGCCATGGCTCGGGGGCTCGACTGCCTCGCCCTGTTCGCCGAGCGCCTCACCAACATCAAGCCGGATCAGATCCGCATCGCCGGCACCTACACATTGCGCCGCGCCAGCAACGCCCGGGATTTCGTGCGCGAGGCGGCCGAGGTGCTCAACCACCCCATCGAGATCATCAGCGGCCAGGAAGAGGCGCGCCTCATCTATCAGGGGGTCGCCCATACCCAGCACATCGAAGGCCAGGTGCTGGTGGTGGACATCGGCGGCGGCAGCACCGAACTCATCATCGGCGAGGGCTTCGAACACAAGGCCCTCACCAGCCGCAAGATGGGCTGCGTCAGCTTCACCCAGAGCTTCTTTGCCAACGGCAAGCTGAGCGAGAAGGCCTTCAACAGCGCCGTGCTGGAGGCGCAGCACCAGCTCGCCCCCATCATCAACCAGTACCGCAAGCTGGGCTGGCAGAGCTGTCTCGGCAGCTCGGGCTCCATTCGCACCGTGCGCGACGTCTTGCAGGGGGAGGAGTGGACGGATGGCGCCATCACGCTGGCGGGTCTGGAGCGGCTGAAAGAAGAGATGCTCAGGCACAAGCGGGTCGACCAGCTCAAACTCGCCGGCCTCACCGAGGAGCGCCAGGGAGTCTTTGCCGCCGCCGTGGCCATACTGCTCGGGCTCTTCACCTCATTGCCCATCGAGCGGATGGAGTACTCCGACGGCGCCCTGCGCGAGGGGCTGCTCTATGAGTTCGAGGAGCGGCTGCAGCACCACGACATTCGCGAGCGCACCGCGCTGGCCCTCAGCTCCCACTACCACATCGACAAGCGCCAGGCCACCCGGGTGGAGCGGAGCGTCCTCGATCTGTTCGACGCCCTGAGCGACCCCTGGGAGATGCCCATCGAGCCCTATCGCGCCATCCTCGGCTGGGCGGCGCGGCTGCATGAGATTGGCCTTGCCATCAACTACAGCGGCATCCATCGCCACTCCGCCTACATCCTGCAGAACACGGATCTGCCCGGTTTCAACCAGGACGATCAGGCCCTGCTGGCGGCCTTGGTGCGCTTCCAGCGCAAGGGGCTCAAGCTCTCCGAGCTGCCCGCCCTGCCCAACCACGACGAGCAGACGGTGCTGCGCTGCATCCGCATCCTGCGCCTCGCGGTGGCGGCCCACCACAGGCGCCAGGACAACCTGCTGCCGGAGTGGCGGGTGCAGGCCGCCGGGGATCAGCTGGTGGTCACCCTGCCCACCGACTGGTGCGAGGAGAACCGCCTGCTGATCCAGAACCTGGAGAAGGAGCACCGCTATTGCCAGGAGCAGGGCTGGCCCCTGCTGTTCCAGCTCGGGTGATCGTTCACCTCAAACGAAAGAAGGCAGCCGATGGCTGCCTTCTTGCTTTCTGTCGGTGTCACTGCAGCTCGGGCAGCAACCACTTGGCGATCTCGAAATAGATGATGAGGCCGGTGCCATCCACCAGGGTGGAGATGAAGGGGGCAGAGACCACGGCCGGATCGATGCGCAGGCGACGCAGCACCATGGGGATGATGGAGGCGACCGCGGCGCTCCAGAGCACGATGGCGATGATGGTCAGGGTGACCACCATGCCGATCTGGGGACCCACCCCCAGGCTCCAGGCCCGGATCCATGCCGCAACCGCAATGGCGGCCGAGATCAGCAGACCGGTGGAGAGCTCTTTTCTGAGCACTGTGCCGAGGTTCTTCAGGCTCACCTCCCCCACCGCCATGGCCCGCACTATGGTGGTGGTGATCTGGGTGCCGCTGTTGCCGCCGGTGCCGATGAGCAGGGGGATGAAGAAGGCCAGGGCGATGGCCGCCTCCAGCTGCTGCTCGAAGGCCCGCAGCACTGTCCCCGTGTAGGCCTCCGCCACGAACAGGATCAGCAGCCAGCCCACCCGCTTGCGCCACAGCTGCCAGGGAGTGGCCTGCAGATAGGGGGTATCCAGGGGGGATGAGCCCCCCTGCAACTCCGCATCCTCGGTGGATTCGAGCTCCAGGATGTCGGCGGCGTCATCCACGTGGAAGACCCCCACCAGGCGCCCCTGATCCTCCACCGGCAGGGTCGAGATGTCGCGATCGATCAGCAGGCGGGCGGCCAGCTCCTGATCCGCCCGGGCGTTGATCCGCACCGCCTCCCGCTCCATCAGCTCGCTCACCGGTCGCAGGGGATCGGCGATCAGCAGGGACTTGAGGGAGACGCTGCCGAGCAGGCGCCGCTCGCCGTCGACCACATAGAGGTGCTGAAACAGCTGGGCCTTGTCCCAGGCGTCGTGGATCCGCCGCTTGGCGCTCTCCACCGTGGTGCCCTGGTCGACGGCCAGGTATTCGTGGCGCATGTTGGCACCGACCGACTCACTCGGCCAATCGAGCAGGGCATCGTAGATGGCCTGAGCCTGGGTCGGGAAGCGGGCCAGCAGCCTGGTGCGATCCTGGGCACCCAGCTTGCGCAGGATGGCCACCATATCGCGCCGGGGAATGGCCTCCTGCAGCACGCCCACTATGCTGCCATGCAGGCGCAGCAGCAGCTGGCCCGCGCTCTCCGCCGACAGGGAGGCGAGCAGGGCGGCTCCTCGCGGCGCAGGGAGAGTATCGAAGACGCAGTTGAGCTCTTCCGGGCGCAGGGTCAGCAGTTGATCGGCCCGCTGCACCGGGTCCAGGTTGTGGTCGAGCCAGCCCTGCAGGGCGGCGAGATCGAGCAGTTGATGACGGTTGAGCAGGGTGTGTGTTTTCTTCATCACAGATATCCTCATGTGATTTCAGGCAGGGCCTGAAGGCAACCGGCTCGCACCGGTCGCTGTCGACAAGAAAACAGCAATTTGATTGACGAGTAACAGGCAGGAAATGACGCCGTCCGGCGTGTTTTCATCCCCACGTACCAGCTTTAGCACTGCATAACGTATCCGGCATGCCGGAAGCCACTTGGGTTGACACCTTAATCCGATGAAAACTGTCCTGATCTTGGGCGTCTCTGGACGTCGTGAGATCAGTGGCCTGTGTTTATGCAGGAGCCTCGCCTAACGAGATGCTGCGAAAAATGCGCGCCACCTGGGTGGTGCGGGCGGCATCATCTGTCCGGGGCCTCCCCGAGTCAAGGCCATTGGGCTCCTGGCAACGGGTTGTTACAAATTGGGCGGGAAGCGGGCCGCCCATGAAAAGAACGCTCCCCCGGGCCTGGGCCACGGGGGAGCGGGCGATCAACGGGTAGATATCAGCGGATATAGTCGAACAGGGTCAGCTTGCTTATCTTGCTGAAGGCGAGCTGGGAGGCGCTCATGGCCGCATCCTCCTTGGAGAGCGCCGCAATCACCTCGTACATGTCCGCCTCGGAGACCTTGGCCCGCGCCTGCTGGTTCAGGGTGCTGAGCCCGTCGTTCGACCCCATCACCTGCTCCAGGCTGTTCATCCGGCCACCCAGCTCGCCGAGCCCCCTGTCTATCTTGGTCCTGGCGTTGTTCATGTGGGTGGTGGCATCGGCCACCGCCAGCTGGAAGCCGTCCGCCGAGAGGCTGGGGTCGCGCAGGGCGGTGAGGAAGTCGGACATGCCGTTGAGCACGCTGTCGTTCTTCGGCTTGTCCAGCACGAAGGTCTGATCCGCCCCCCCTGCCGGCAGGTCCAGGGTCAGCTCCAGCCCGTTGAAGGTGATCTTGTTGCCCGCACTGTAGTCCCCGTCCTGGATCAGGCCACCGCCGCTGTCCCGGATCTCATACCTGTCCGGCGGGCCCACCTGAGTGCTCACTGTGAACTGGTTGCTGGCAAGGGAGGCGTCGTAGTTGTTGCGATAGAAGCTCTCGAAATTCCCCTGATCCCCGACCCCTACCTGGATGTTGGCGCTGGTGCCACTGGCGGTGCGCCGGGTCGCCACCATCTCGAACAGATCGAAGCCGGAATCATTGGCCGGGATCTGCACCGTGGGAGAGACCTGGATGCTGCGCTGCCCGGTGTCCCCCTGGAACACATAGTTGCCGCTCGCATCTTTCACGAAGGGCTGGGTCTTGCTCTGGTTGCCGCCGAAGATGAACTCCCCCTGGGAGTTCTTGCTGTTCATCAGATCGAACATCTGCTTCTGCAGCCCCTCCAGTTCGCTCGCGATGGCGTTGCGCTCCTCCGAGCCCATGGCCGAGCTGTTGGCCTTCTGGATCAGGGTCTGGGCGCTCAGCATGGCGTTGTTGAGGGAGGTGAGCACAGTCTCCTCGTGGCCCAGGCTGTTCTCCAGCAGGCTGCCGTTGACGCCGTACTGCTTGAAGAGATCGATCTCCTTGGTCAGCGCCAGCTTCTGGCCCATGCCGGAGGGGTCTTCCCCCGCCCGGGAGAACTTCTCCCCCGTCATCAGCTGTTCATAGGCAGTATTCTGACGCTCGCTCACCTTGCTCATGGAGGCCAGGTTGCGGTCGTAGATCATGTTGGTGGTGATGCGCATGACTTACCTCACGGAAGACAACAGGGTATCGAAGATGGTCTTGGCGGTATTGACTATCTGGGCCGAGGCGGCATAGGACTGCTGGAAGCGGATGAGGTTGGCCGCTTCCTCCTCCAGGTTGACCCCGGAGACGCTCTCGAAGATGGCGGTGCTCTGGGTCAGCTTGGCCTCATTGGCCTGCAGCAGGGTCTTGGCCTGGCTGGCCTTGTTGCCCACCCCGGTCACCAGGGCGCTGTAGGCGTCGTTGAAGGTCATCTTGTCGTTGCTGGTGGCGGCGTTGTTGTTCTTGCGCACCAGCTCCTTGTTCTGCAGCTCCGCCAGCGCCAGCCCGTTGCCGTTGTCGGCAAAGCCATCCTTGTTGTAGCTCAGGGTGAAGCTGTCGCGGGCCTCCACCTTGCCGGTGATGCTGAAGTCGTAGCCCGGGGTCAGGGCCGGCACTATGGGAGTGCCCAGCGGCAGTTCGAGGGCGGACATCAGGTTCTGCCCCTTGGTGGAGGCGGGGGCCACCCCGAGCAGGTTGTTGTTCTTGTCATAGACCTCGTAGTTGCCGCTGCCGTCGATCTTGATGACCTGGGGAGCGCTCGGGTCCAGGGTATTGGTGCCAAAGCCCGACCCCGTGCCTGTGTTGTAGACGCTGTTGACCTTGATCTCGCCCGAGCCCAGGTTCTGGGAATGCTTGTCCGCCTTGATGGGGGATGCCAGCGCGATGTCTTCCGGCCTGGTGGCGGCCTGCGCCATGCCGGCGGCGGCGTGCTTGGTGGGTTGCAGCACTATCTTGTCGCCCCCGACCGGGGTGCCGGACAGGTCGATCTCGATGCCGTGCCCGGCCACCTCGAACTTGGCGGGGGGCGTGGTGCCGGTCGCCACCGAGGTCCGCTGGCCTGAGCCGTCGATGGAGAAGACCTCATAATCGGTGCCGTTGTTGAACTGCACTTCGTAATCGAAGGTGGTCACTTCCGAGCCCTTGCCGGGCACGAAGTTGACGCTGGCCGCGCCGCTGCCCTGGTTGCCGGCATAGGGGAGCCCCTGGCTCCCCTTGAGGGAGAAGAGATCCCCCCCCAGCTCGTTGTCCAGATCCATGCCGAGGCGGTTCTGCTGGTTCATGGCATCGGCCATGGCGACCGCCAGCTGGCCCAGCTCCCGCTTGGCGGGCTCCAGATCGTTGCGCGCCGTGAAGAGGCCGCCGATGGCGCCCCCCAGATCCTTGTCATTGATGTTGGCCTGGTTGGCCCCCAGGGTGAGCTGCAGCCTCGCATCCCGGGAGTCCGGGCTGCCTGGCACCACCTTGAACTGGGCCACGCCGCCGTCCAGCACCAGGGAGTGCCCCGTGCTCATGTTGACCAGCATGCTGCCGTTGGGCTGGGTCACGGTGCGGATCTCCATCTTCTCGGAGAGCTGGCGGATCGCCTCGTCACGCTGATCGAACAGCATCAGGTTCTCTTCCGGCGAGCCCTGGGTCCGGACTATGGCCTGGTTCAGATCGTTGATGCTGTTGAGCAAGCTGTTCACCCTGTCCGTCTCGTCCCCTATGGTGGCGTTGATGGTGTCGCTCTGCTTGTCGAGCTGGGCGGAGAGGGTGTGGAAGCGATCCACCATGCCGCTGAGCTCGCTCAGGGTGGTCTTGCGCCCCCCCACTTCCGCCGGCGATTCGTTGGCGGTGTGGAAGGCCTTGAAGTAGGAGGTGATGGTGGTGCCCACGCTGTTGCTGGCATCCCCCAGCAGGCTGTCGAGCTGGAACAGCTGATCGTAGCGCGAGCCTGCGGCATGGTAGGCGGAGGTATCCCGGCGCACCTCAGCCTGGGCGTAGGCGTTGATGACCCGCTCGCTCACCATGTCGCCCGTGCCCAATCCGACGGAATTGGTGTAGATCAGGGTGCGTTCACGTACATAGCCCTGGCTGTTGACGTTCACTATGTTGTTACTGGTGGTCTGCAGCAGTCGCTGCTGGGCCAATACACCCGAAGTCCCGATTCCAAGCAGATCGCTTGCCATAGCTTACAGCTCCATCTCTGTGTTCCTGGTCGCAGCGTTGCCGGGCATCGAGTAGCCGGCGATGGCATCACTGCGCAACACTTGTTTAAGTTTGCTGGCGTACTGGGGATCGGTGGCATAACCGGCCTGCTGCAGCGCCTCGAAATAGCGATCCGGGCTGTCCACCTTGGCCAGCGCCCCCTTGTAGCGACTCCCCGAGGTCAGGAAGTCCACATAGTCGTTGAAGCTCTCTTCAAACGACTCGTAGGAGCGGAACGCCGCCTTCTGGCGCGACGCCACCCCTTGCTCGTACTCCAGGGTGCTCACCACGGCCTTGGGCCCTTCCCAGCGGGGATCGGCCTTGATGCCGAACAGGTTGTGGCTCATCTGCCCTTCCCCGTCCTTGATCACCCGCTTGCCCCAGCCACTCTCAAGGGCGGCCTGGGCCACCAGCACCGCCGGACTCAGTCCCAGCTTGTCCGCCGCCTTCTTGGCCAGCGGCATCAGGCGCTCGACGAACTCCTCCGGACTGTCGAACACCTTGGCGCTCTCATCCAGGGCCGAGGCCCGCGGGGTGCTGCCCATGGGCGGCACGGTGCGATGGGGGCGTCTGGGCAGGTTCAACGAGGACTCGGCCCCATTCAGTCCACCCTTCATCTCGCTCTTCATTTCGTTATCAGCAAAATCTTTGCCAACTTTGGAGGCGGCGATCAGATCGTTGGAGGCGCTGGGGGCTTCATAGGGCTTGTAGACCCGCTCGGTGCGCTGGGGCAGCTTGAGTACCCGCCCGTCGTTATGGGTGAAGGTCTTCTCGGGGGAGAACTGCTTGGCCACCATCTCGGCGATGCCAAGGCCCCCCTTGCTCGACATGTCGGAGACCCGTTGCTCGTCCAGCATCCCCTCGTAGAACTGGGTGTAGCTGCTGTTCATAGGGTTATCTTGGGTCAGCACCGAGTTGGCCTGGCGCATGCCCTTGAACAGGGTCTGGGTGAAGATGGACTCGAACTGGCGGGCCGCCGCCATCAGTGCCTCTTGCTTCCCTTCCTTGCTGTGGCTCATCTGGCGCAGCTTGTCCAGATTCTGAACGTCCTGCACCATGCCAAGATTGATACCACTCTGGGTGTCGAACTCTGCCATAACCTTCCTCTTTGCCGCCCGTGGCAACCTCTTGCCGCTCAAGAAATGACTGTTTTACCTGTTGGCTCTCCGGGCCGGCTGCTGCGCCAGCCCGGAGATTCGCCGAGACAGCCTGTTACAAGATGACCAGCTGCCCCTGAATCGCCCCCGCCTGCTGCAGGGCCTCCAGAATCGCCATCAGATCCCCCGGCGCTATCCCCACCTGATTCACCGCCCGCACCAGGTCATCCAGGGTCGCCCCGGTGTCGAGCTTGAACATACGCCCCGGATCCTGCTGCACGTTGATGGTGGAGTTGTTGGTGACCGCGGTCTCGCCCCCCGCCAGCGGATTGGGCTGGGAGACCTGCTGGTTCTCGGCGATGGTGACCGTCAGGCCCCCATGGCTGATGGCGGCGGGCCGCAGCTTGACCTCGCTGCCGATGACGATGGTGCCGGTGCGCGAGTTGACGATGATCTTGGCGGACTCGGTGGCCGGATCCACTTCCAGGTTTTCGATGGTCGCAAGGTAGGTGACCCGCTGGCTCGGATCCCGCGGGGCAAACACCTTGATGGAGGTGGCGTCCAGGGCCTGGGCCGTGTTGGGGCCCACCAGATCGTTGACCACGTCGGCTACCCGTCGGGCCGTAGTGAAGTCGGGCCGGTTCAGGTTGAAGGTGATGGTGTCCCCCTGGGAGAAGGAGTTCGGCACTTCACGCTCCACGGTCGCCCCGTTGGCGATGCGCCCCACTGTGGGGGTATTGACCACCACCTTGGAGCCATCCGCCCCCTCGGCCCCGAGACCACCGACCACCAGACTGCCCTGGGCCACCGCATAGACGCGGCCGTCCAGCCCCTTGAGGAAGGTCTGGAGCAGGGTGCCGCCCCGCAGACTCTTCGCCTCGCCGATGGCGGAGACGGTGACGTCTATGGTCTGGCCCGGCTTGGAGAAGGGGGGCAGATCGGCGTGGATGGCCACGGGCGCCACGTCCTTGATCTTGGGCTTGATGTTGTCCGGCACCTTGATGCCGAAGTTGTTGAGCATGGTCCTGAAGGTCTGCTCGGTGAAGGCGTTGTTCTTCTCGCCCGTCCCGGGCAGGCCCACCACCAGACCGTAGCCGATCAACTGGTTGCTGCGCACCCCTTCCACCGAGCTGAGATCCTTGATGCGGGAGGCGTGCGCCAGCCCGAGCGGCAAGATACAGCACAGCAGGCCAAGCAAACGGAGTCGGTTCATGACATCTCCTGACTAAACCATTCCGGCCCCGGGTCGCCACTGACGACCCGGGGCCCGAGTATTAAATGGGCCACCAGGGGCCGTTGAAGAAGCTGGTCAGCCACCCCTGTTCCTGGGTGTTGGCCAGATCGCCGGTGCCGCCGTAATGGATGCGCGCATTGGCGACCCGCTGGGACGAGACGCTGTTCTCCGAACTCACATCCTCCGGGCGTACCAGGCCGGTGATGCGAATGTATTCGTTGCCGTTGTTGAGCATGATCCACTTCTCGCCGCGCACCAGCAGGTTGCCGTTCGGCAATACCTTGACCACGCTGACCGAGATGTTGCCCTGCAGGCTGTTGCTCTGATCCGCCTTGGCCTGGCCCTTGAACGCACTGCTCTGGCCGATGGAGGCCGACAAGTCATAGGGACTCGCCGTCACCGGCACCCCGCCCAGGGTGACGGGCTCCAGCTCCATCTTGTTGTCCTTGCCGCTCTGGGTATTGGCCTTCTTCGACGCCGAGGTCGACTCCGCCAGCTCTATGGTGATGATGTCACCTACCCTATGGGCCTTGATGTCCGAGTAGATGCCGTTGACCTGCTCGGGCTGGAAGATGGCCCCGGTCGGGCGCACCGACACCGGCTCCGACTCGCCATACACGGGGGCAAATTCGGGGTCGTCGGGTCTGGCGGTATTGGGGGTGCTAGTACAGCCTGCCAGTGTCAGCAGGCCCAGCATCCATAGGGCTTTCATCATGGCTCTCCTTTCATCAGGTCCGCTGGGTCAGGAAGGACATCATGGAGTCTACTGCCGAGATGACCTTGGAGTTCATCTCGTAGACCCGCTGGGCCTGGATCAGGTTCACCAGCTCCTCGGTCACGTTGACGTTGGAGGTCTCCAGCATGCCCTGCTTGATCACCCCCAGTCCGTCCGCACCTGCCGTCCCCTGGATGGGGGCGCCGCTCGACTGGGTCTCGAGGAACAAGTTCTCCCCCATGGGTTGCAGGCCGGTCGGATTGACGAAGTCGGTGGTGTTGATCTGGCCCACCACCTGGGACTGGCCATCCCCCTTGAGCTGGACGGAGACCTGGCCATCCTCCCCCACGGTCACGCTCTGGGCGTTCTCGGGGATCTGGATCTCCGGCTGCAGCGGGTAGCCGTTGCCCGGGGTGACTATGGTGCCCTCGTCATTGAGGGTGAACTGGCCGTTGCGGGTGTAGGCCGCGCTGCCGTCCGGCAGCTGGATCTCGAAGTAGCCGCGGCCGCTTATCATCAGATCCAGGGAGTTGTCCGTGGTCTGGACGTTGCCCTGGCTGTGGTTTTTCTGGGTGGCGACCACCTTGGCCCCCGCCCCCAGCATCAGGCCGGAGGGCAGCTCGGTATCCGCCGAGGAGCGGCCACCTGGCTGGTTGATGTTCTGATAGAGCAGATCCTCGAAGATGGCGCGGGCCTTCTTGTAGCCTACGGTGCTGGCGTTCGCCAGGTTGTTCGAGGTGACCGAAATGTTGGTCTGCTGGGCATCGAGGCCGGTCTTGCTGATCCAGAGTGCAGGATTCATTTAATGCTCCTTGATTAGCTGATACGCAGCAGCTGGGTTTGGGCCTCGTCATTCTCCTCGGCGGTCTTCATGATCTTGACCTGAGTTTCGAACTGACGCTGCAAACGAATAAGGTTGGTCATCTCGTCGACCACGTTGACGTTGCTCCCCTCGAGGGAGCCAGCCAGCAGGCCGACCTCGGCAGAGGCGGCTTCCTTCTGGCCATCCTTGCGGCGAAACAGGCCATCCTGCCCCTTCTCCACCGCATCGCTGGGAGGGTTGACCAGCTTGATGCGCTGGAAATCCTCCGGCAGGTTGGCGGCGGCCCCCTCGGGACGGCCGCTGATGGTGCCATCCCGGTTGATCTCTATCTTCTCCATGGGCAGGGGCAGCACTATGGGCTGGCCTGCGTCATCCACCACGTTGAGTCCGGTGGAGGTCTGCAGATTGCCGGTGGCATTGAGCTGCAGGTTGCCCATGCGGGTATAGGCCTCTGCCCCATTGGGATCCTGCACCGCAATCCAGCCCGGGCCGTCGACGGCGACGTCAAGATCCCGCCCCGTGGTCTGCAGCAGGCCGTGCTGCAGGTTCTGACCCGGCCGCTCCGTCATGGCGAACACCCGGGACGGCAGCCCTTCGCCAAACGCCTGCATGCTGCGCGCCTGCTCGAAGTCAGACTTGAAGCCGATGGTGTTGGCGTTGGCCAGGTTGTTGCCACGCACAGCCAGGCTGTTCATGTTCTCCTTGGCCCCGGACATGGCGATATAAAGCAGGTGATCCATGGGATCCTCCGTCAAACAGATGACTCTCGCAGGACAACTGCAAATTGAGTGCCAAGAGATATGGGAAGGGTGAAACAGAGGAGGAAAAAGCGCCGCATCGGAAACGACAAGGGGCGCATGAGCGCCCCTTGTCACCGCGATAATCCTTAGCGGATCTGCAGTATGTTCTGCTGCAGTGAGCTGTTCACTTCCAGGGAGCGGGAGTTCGCCTGGAAGTTGCGCTGGGCGGTGATGAGGTCCACCAGCTCTGTGGTCAAGTCCACGTTGGATTGCTCCAGGGCCGACGACTTGATGGAGCCGAAGGTGCCGGAGTTCGGGGTGCCCGGCAGGGCATCACCGGAGAGCAGGGACTGGCGCCAGGAGGTGTCCCCCACCTGGGTCAGCCCCTGGGAGTTGGCGAACTTGGCCATGGCCACCATGGCCACCTTGACGGTGGTGGCGTTGCTGTAGGTCGCCGAGACTATGCCGTCAGCGGTGATTTCAACCTTGGTCAGCCGGCCGACGGTGGAGCCATCCTGGGTCAACTTGTTGACCTCGAACGGCGAGGCGTACTGGGTCACTGTGCCGAGCTTGAGCTCGATCTCCTGGGTGCCATCGGCGCCATTGTTGATGATGCCGGCGCCCGGGGTGCCCAGCGGCTCTGTCTTGATGATGGCCGGCGTGGTGGGGGTCTGCATCTTGCCGGAGGCATCGAAGGTGACGCGGGCGCTCAGGGGGGCCTGGCTCAGGCCGGTCGCCATGGTGGTGGCAGTGCCGCCCACGACGTCGATGGGCTTGTCCCCTTCATACATGTACATGCGCCAGGCCGTCGGGCTCGCAGGCTGGGTCAGGTTCGCGGGATCCGCTTCCTTGACGAAGTACTGGGTGATGGTGTGCGGCTCCCCCAGGGAGTCGTAGACCACCACAGAGGTGGAGGAGGAGTAGGTGCTCGAATCCTTGGGATCGAACTTGGAAGCATCGGCGGCGCCATTGCCCGCCGCCAGCGGCGAGGCGGTGGACGGCAGGTTGAAGCTGGCCTCGATCTGCGAGGTCTGGACCGGCTCGCCGGCCTTGTCAGGGATCTGGATGGGCTTGGTCGCGTTGATGCTCACCGCCTTGGGGGTGCCATCAGAGTTGATCTCGTACCCCTGCAGGTAACCGCCGGAGTTGCTGACCATGTAGCTGCTTTCGTTGAGCTTGAAGGCGCCGGAGCGGGTGTAGCTGCGATCCAGGTTGGTCAGGCCATCGGAAGTCACGAAGAAACCATTGCCCTGGATGGCGAGATCCAGCGCGTTGTTGGTGAACTGCAGCGCCCCCTGGTGGAACTGCTGCGCCACCGCCCCCGTCGCCACCCCGTTGCCGACCTGGGTCTTGGCGTTGACGAAGATGGAGTTGGCGTAGACGTCGGCGAACTCGGCGCGGGACTCCTTGAAGCCGGTGGTATTGACGTTGGCAATGTTGTTCGCGGTGACGTTCAGGTCTTTTTGAGCCGCATTGATGCCGCTGAGGGCATTGTTGAATGACATGTCTTTCTCCTTAGATCACTGCGTTAGGGGTCGGTGTCGGCGTCGGTGTCGACTTGCCGGTCGTCCCGCCAATTTCCAATACATCGGTCAGATAGATGCCACCCAGTCCCTTGAGTTTGAGGGTGCTGGGGTTGGTGCTGGTGCCCAGGGTGACGCTCTCCACCTTGGCATAGGTGAGGGCCGGTACGCTCTCGGACTTGCCATTGACAGTGGCGTGCGCCTCTATCGAATACTTCCCGCTCTTGGCGGCATTGCCCGACTTGTCCTTGCCATCCCACTCGAAGGCCACGTTCCCCTTCTGATCCCCTTCGATGGAGAACTCCTTGATCACCTGACCGCTTTCGTCCTTCACCGTCACCTTGACGTTGCTGCCACCGTCCCCGGTGGCGATGACGCCGGAGAGGGTGCTCCCCTTCTCCAGATAACCGGTGTTGGAGGGAATGAGCACGTTCTGGCCCACCAGGGCCGAGGCCTGCAGCGCCTGGCTGGAGGTCATCAGGCTGTTGAGGCTCTCCATCTGGGTGGAGAGGCTGCTGATCCCCTGGGACGTCGACATCGAGGTCATCTGGGAGAGCATCTGGGCGTTGTCCACCGGCTTGAACGGATCCTGGTAGGAGAGCTGCATGGTCAGCAGCTTCAGGAAGGACTCCTGATCCAGCTCCTTCTTCTGGGTCGTGGTGTTGGTGGTATTGGTCTGGGCGGGCGACGTCCGGTTGACCCCCAGCAGGCTGTCATAGGTATCTGCCACTTAGGATTCCCTCTCTGTCCGGGTTTGCCGGGCGTCGTACGGGTCGAACCCATGGTCGCGGCCATGCAGGCCGTCACTGATCACTGTCATCCGGGTTCACCTCTATCAGGACTTGCCGAGGCCGAGCGTCTGCTGCAGCATCTTCTTCGCCGCATCCGCCACCTGGACGTTGGTCTGGTAACTGCGCGACGCCGCTATCATGTCCGCCATCTCCTCCACCATGTTGACGTTGGGCTTGAAGATGAAGCCATCCTTGTCCGCCATGGGGTGGTTGGGGTTGTACTCCTTGAGCAGCGGCGCATCGCTCTCGACTATGCCCTTCACATCCACCCCCACCGAGGCCTGCTTGTCCGACATGGCCTGATCCAGCTGGGCGGCAAAGACTGGCCGCCTGGCATGGTAAGTTTTTTCCACGCTGGAGCTGACGCTGTCGGCGTTGGCCATGTTGCTGGCCACCGTATTGAGGCGGACGGACTGCGCGCTCATGGCAGAGCCTGCAATGTCAAAGACCTTGAACAAACTCATTACTGATCTCCTTTCAACGCCTTGAGCAGGCCGCTTATCTTGCCATTCATGAATTCGAGGGAGGCCTGGTACTCGAGGCTGTTGCGCAGGAACTCGCTGCGCTCCTGCTGCACATCCACCGTATTGCCGTCACCTGTATCCGGTTGCAGGGGGTTGCGATACTGGGTCGACCCGGGGGCATCCATCTGCAAGGCGAAATGCTTCTCGCTGGTGGTGGACAGCCCGAACCCTTGCTGGCTCTGGGCATCCTGCAACGCCTGGGAGAAGTTGATGTCACGGGCCTTGAAGCCCGGCGTATCCGCGTTGGCGATGTTGCTCGATAGCACCTCCGCACGCTTGGCGCGAACGCTCAGCGTGTACTGGTGAACACCGAATGCCTTGTCGAATGAAATTGCCATAGCGCACCTCCTGCTTCACGAATGTTTAGCAAGAGGTATGCCAAAGAGGGACGAGGGGGGAGTTATTTGACCTTGTAGACGATGCCGGGGTTGCAGCGGATCATCTCGAACTTGTCGGTGAGGCCCGCCAGGGACTCCGAGGCCCCCAGCATCAGATAGCCGCCAGGATTGAGGCTGCTGGCAAACTGGTTGAGGATCTTGGACTTCACCTCTGGCGCAAAGTAGATGAGCACGTTGCGACAGAAGATGATGTCAAACTTGCCGAGCAGGCTGTAGCTCTCCAGCAGGTTCAGTGGCCGGAAGCTGGTCAATTTTCTGACACGCTCCGATACCCGCATCTTGTTGTCGCCGCAGGGCTCAAAGAACAGCCGCTTGCGCTCGGGTGACAGGCCGCGGGCCAGTGCCAGGCTGTCGTAGACCCCCTCCTTGCACTGGTTGAGCATGGTGCTGGAGATGTCGGTCCCCACTATCTGCACCCCGCCCGGCAAGGTGCCGGGGCGTTTGACCTGCTGCTCCAGCGCCGTCATGGCGATGGAGTAAGGCTCCTGCCCGGAGGAGGAGGCCGCAGACCAGATCTTGATGGGACGACCACTCTTGCCGAGCTCGGGGAAGATCTTGTCGCTCAGCAGCTGGAACGGGTAGGTATCGCGAAACCACAGGGTTTCATTGGTGGTCATGGCATCGACCACGGCCATCTTGAGCTCCCGCTCGCGCACGTTCATCGCCCGGGTCACCAGTTCAGACAGACTCTCGATACCAAACTGAGTCATCAAGGGCGACAGACGGCTCTTGACCAGATACTGTTTGTTGTCACCCAGCACTATGCCGCTCTGCTGCGCCAGAAAATTGCTGAATTGCCTGTATAAGTCGTCCGAAAGTGTCTTCATGCAGTTGTTCTTCTTTATTAGAGGGCGCCTTGTACGGCCTTGGCCAACTCATCAGGCTGGAATTTGGCTATGAAGTTGTTCGCACCAACTTTCTGCACCATGGCCTGATTGAACACCCCACTGAGGGATGTGTGCAGGATAACATGCAAATCCTTCAGGTTGGGATTGTTGCGGATCTCGGCGGTGAAGGTGTAGCCATCCATCTCCGGCATCTCGATGTCGGAGATGACCAGGGCAATCTGATCGAGGATGGGGCCCTGCTTGGCCATCTCCAGCAACATGTTGAGGGCCTCCCGTCCATCCTTGGCCAGCACGCACTGCACCCCGATGGCCTCCAGCGCCCGCTGTACCTGCTTGCGCGCCACCGAAGAGTCGTCGGCGACCAGCACAGGACGGCCGTGGGGGTTGCGCTCCACGCTGGCTTCCACCAGCTCGGCACTCACCTCGGTGGAGACCGGCGAGATCTCGTTGAGAATGCGCTCCACGTCCAGGATCTCCACCAGCTCGCCATCCACCTCGGTCACCGCCGTCATGTAGTTGATGCGACCGGCGCCCTTGGGGGGCGGCAGGATGGACTCCCAGTTCATGTTGATGATGCGCTCGACCGAATGGACCAGGAACCCCTGAACGGATCTGTTGTACTCGGAGATGATGATGAAGCACTTGGAGATGTCCTGGATGGGGCGCTTGCCCATCGCCATGCTGAGATCGATCACCGAGATGGTCTGGCCGCGAATGTGCGCCACACCGCGTATGCAGGAGTTGAGCTTGGGCATGACGGTCAAGGGAGGGCACTGCAGCACCTCACGTACCTTGAATACGTTGATGCCAAATCTTTGACGTCCGTTGAGACGAAACAGCAGCAGCTCCAACCGGTTTTGTCCCACCAGCTGGGTCCGTTGGTTGACCGAGTCCAGAATACTCGCCATAAACACTCCCTAAAAAACGCTTGGCACTGATCGTGCATGTTGTGTGTGCATGCACATTGGCTTGCATCAGACTATCGATGTCTCGACAACCGAAATCTGCAGCAAGCATAGTTAACTGCGATGGTGTACGTGAACAACTTATCGACCGGTAAGCAAAAATGATTAATAGACTTTTCCTCATCTTACTGCCGTTTTGCAGCCTCTCTCACGCCATGGCATCCGAGGTGACCGACTATCTGCAGGAGCAGGCACAGACATTCGTCCTCGACCAGCTGGATGTCCCCCTCGACGCCCAGGCCGAGGTGACCGCCGGTACCATAGATGAGCGCCTCCCCCTGAACCACTGCGAAGAGGGGCTGACTATCTCCCTCCCGGCCAAGATGGAGATACGCCGCAACACCACCGTCTACCTCAAGTGCGAGGGAGACAAACCCTGGGATCTCTATCTCCCGGTGCGGGTCAGCATCCAGAAACCCTATGTGACCGTCGCGGCTCCCGTGGCCAAGGGGGACATACTGAGCGAGTCCATGCTGACCCTGGCCTACCAGGATCAGACCCTGATCCGCGGTGACTATCTCACCGACCCCGCCGCCCTCATCGGGGTGCGCAGCAAGCGTGAACTCAAACCGGGCCAGCCAATCAGGCTGACTCAGGTCTGCGTGGTCTGCAAGGGGGACCAGGTCACCCTGAGTGCGGAAAACAGCAGCATGCAGATCAAAACCATGGCCCGAGCCTTGCAAGATGGCAGCTTCGGAGACATGATCAGGCTCGTCAACATTCGTTCGGGCAGAGCGGTGCAGGGCCAGGTGAGTGCCGTCGGCTCTGTGGTGGTCACATTCTGACTGTTTTATTAATGCAGCAATTTTTTTCTAAAGTTCTGACCGCCGTCACCGATAAACAGGTAAGCGAACAGCAAAGCAGACGAAGGTAAACCGTATGGCTATCAACAATATCAACAACTTGGCAAACAGCCGGTTGCAAAACAGTGGGACCAGTCAGGGTGTAGCCACCAAGTCCGCGACCTCTGCCGAGAGCAATCGTGCGGCGACCGTCAAGACCGACTCTGTCTCCTTGACCAGTGAGGCGCAGCAATTGCAACAGATGCAGAAGACCCTCAACACCGCCTCCACCGGTAACGAGAGCCGCGTCGAAAGCCTGAAGAAGGCCGTGGCCAGTGGGGAATACAAGGTCAACAGCGAAGCCGTGGCCAGGAAGATGTTCAGCTTCGAAGCGGATCTGGACAAACGGCTGGGATGATGGAACTGCCTTCGCTGCTGCACGCCCAGGACCACAACCTCTCCCAGATGCAAGGTTTGCTGGCAGAGGAGTTTGACCTGCTCAAGGCACACCGGGCCCTGGCCTTGCCGGCGCTGGCCGAGCGCAAGCAGCAACTGCTTGAGGCCATCGAGACCCTGGACAAGAGATTGGCCGAGCTGCCCGATCTGCAGCAACAACTCGGCGCCTTCCCGGCTCAGGTGCAGGCCCTGCAAGCCAAGCTGGAAGCCTGTCAGGAGCAGAACAACCTCAACGGTCGACTGCTCGAGCTCAGCATCATCTCCAATCGCCGCCTGGCGAGCTTTCTCAGCAAGTTGCGAGACAGCAACTCCCTGACCTATGACGCCAAGGGCAATACCCGCTCCGGCACCCGCTCCCTGGGTATCAAGGCCTAATCCTCTCTCCTTCCTTCTCTTGATGCCCGGCCGTCAGAGCACCAGTTCCATCAGCCTTGCCCCGTCGCGGCAGGCATGAATGCTCATGACGCCATCCTCATACCGGCCATAGCTGGCCGCCCATTCTCCCCTCGGAAAACAGATGGATCCCGGGTTCACCAGCACCATTTCCCCTTCTTGCCGCACTTCTCGTCGCAATACGGGCAGGTGGGTATGGCCGCTGATAAAGAGGCTGCCCGCCGGCAAGGGCACCGCCTCGGGATCATAGAGATGACCATGACTGACGAACCAGCGCCGCCCGTCCACCAGCAACTGGTTGTAGGGGGCCGTGATGGGGAAGTGCAGCAGCATCTGATCCACCTCTGAATCGCAGTTGCCCCGCACCGCCATGATCCGGGGGGCCAGCTGGTTGAGCCGCGCCGCCACGGCGGCAGGCTCATACCCCGCCGGCACCGGATTGCGCGGGCCGTGGTTGAGCAGATCCCCCAGCAACAGATAGTGATCCGGCTGCCAGGGGGCAAGCTGCGCCAGCACCTGCTCCAGGGCAGGCAGGCTGCCGTGCAGATCGGAAATGATGGCTATCTTCATCGCACACTCCTCATGGCTGGCTGAAGTAGAGATCCTTGGTGGCGATGGCCCCCTTCAGGTTGCTGCTCGGCAGGCCGCGCAGGGCGGGGTCCACCAGCCTCATCTGGTTGTAGTGATAGACGGGGATGACGGGCATCTCCTCCATCAGCAGTTGCTCGGCCTTGCGGTAGAGCCCGGTTCGGGCGGCACCATCCAGAGAGTCAGCGGCCTGTTGCAACAGGCCGTCGAAGGCCGGGTTGCAGTAGCCGCTCTCGTTCTGGGGATCCTGACAGCGGAAACTGCCCAGCATGGACGAGGGCTCGACATAGTCACCAAACAAGAAGGAGCGGGCCAGCATGAAGTCGCCGCTGTCCTTGGCCACCTGATAGGCATTCCACTCCATGTTGTTGAGGGTGACCTCCACCCCCAGCGGCTTCCACATGGCCGCGACCGCCAGGGCCAGCTTCTTGTGATTCTCCGAGGTGTTGTAGGCCAGCGTCAGCTTGAGGGGGTGGGCGCTGTTGTAGCCCGCCTCCGTCAGCAGGGCAGCGGCCCTGGCCAGACGGGTCGGCATGTCCTCCAGGGCCAGCGCCGAACCCAGCTCTTCGTAATCCGGCATGCCGGGCAGCAGGGACCAGGCCGGCCGCTCCCCCTGACCGCTCACCTTCTCGGTCAGCAGGCGGCGATCCATGGCCATGGAGAGCGCCTGACGCACCCGCACATCCTGCAGCTCGGGACGGCGCAGGTTGAAGGTATAGAGGTAGGTCCCCAGCAGCGGCAGGCCCCAGATCCGCTCCGGGGTCTCTTCCATGGTCTTCTGGTAGTACTCCAGCGCCACCTTGTTGGTGAGCTGGATCTCTCCCGCCTCGTAGCGCAGCCGCTCCGCGTGCTGGGAAGCCAGGGGCAGATAGGTTACCCGCTGGATCCGGGTGTGGGCATCATCCCAGTACTGGGGGTTGCGCTCGGCTTCGATGCGCTCGTTCGGCACCCAGTTCACCAGCCGGTAGGGGCCGTTGCTGACCAGCTTGCCAGGCTGGGTCCACTGCTTGCCAAACTGGGTGATGGCCCGCTCGTTGACCGGCACGAAGGGGCGCTGGCTGATGAGCTGCAGGAAGTAGGGCACGGGCCGCTCCAGGGTCACCTTGAGGATCTGATCGCTCTCGGCCTCCACCCCCAGGGCATCGAGATCGAGGGCACCGGCATAGATGGACTGAGCATTGTTGATGCCGGTCGCCAGCAAGAGACCGGCGGAGGGCGAGGCCTGCGCCGGGCTCAGCAGACGCTGCCAGGCGTAGACGAAATCCCGGGCGGTGAGTGGCTCGCCGTTGGACCACTTGAGCTGCGGGCGCAGGAAGAAGCGCCACACCAGGCCATCCTCGCGCGTCTCCCAGCGCTGGGCCTGGGCCGGCACTATCCTGCCCTGCCCATCCTCGCTGACCAGCCCCTCGAACAAGTCCACCAGCACCACCTCCCCCGGGAAACCGGAGCGGATCTGGGCAGGGTCGAGGGACTCTGGTTCGGCGCCGTTGCCCTTGACCAGGGTCTGCCTGTCAGAGAGCGCAGGCTGCTGCACCACTGTGGTCGCCTGCAACGGCGGCGCCAGCATCAGTCCGAGCAGCATGGGGGAGAGCCAGCGACGGGCTGGCCGGGCGGCGAAACGGTAAAGCATGAGATCAACCTCGTTCAATTCACTTTATTTTAAGAAGGGGAAGGCCGGCGGCGCGCCTTAAAACGAATGCATGATGCCGCGCTTGTTATCCCCGAAGACGCCCCGTATTGTATCGGGCTTGCCCGGCAGATGGAGTCTTTCGGGCTATTTTTTTCAGGGGATTTTTCCCAACTGTCAGCCACGGGCGTGCAAGACCGCTTGACGGTCCCCTCGACTCGCCTCGCATGAAGGTCAGTCAGGGCGCCATGGCGCTCGATGCAGGCATCAGCCCGGCTGATTTCTACCGTTTCAGGGGTCTTTATGGGGTATGAGTGGCTGGCGCTGGCTGCCGCCAGTTTATGGGCCGTCGCAGCCCTGATTTCCGTCAAACCTGCACGCCATCTGGGGGCCTTTGCCTACAGCCGCTGGCGGATGTTTCTGGTCAGCCTGATGCTGGCCAGCGCCAGCCTGGTCACGGGGGGCTGGCAGAGCCTCACCCAGAGCGCCCTGCCACTGCTGGCGTTGTCTGGGCTCATCGGCATCTTCGTCGGTGACACCGCGCTATTTGCCTGCATGAACCGGCTGGGGCCCAGGCGCAGCGGCTTGCTGTTCTCCTGCCACGCGCTCTTCTCCGCCCTGCTCGGGCTCTGGCTGTTTGGCGAACAACTCGGTGGCTGGCGTCTGGTGGGGGCCTTGCTGGTGCTGGCGGGGGTCATGCTCGCCATCCTGTTCGGCCGCCGTGGCAACCCGCAGCAGGCGCAACAGCACAACGAGTGGGAACAGGTGCGCGGCCACCTCGGAGTCGGCATCGCGCTCGGCCTGACTGCGGCCCTGTGTCAGAGCCTGGGAGCCATCATCGCCAAGCCGGTGATGATGGCTGGCAACGTGGACGCGGTGAGCGCCTCCGGCATCCGCATGGGGAGCGCCCTGCTGGCGCACTATACCCTGCGGGTGCTGAGGGTGCCCCTGGCCATGCCGCACAACCCCATCAATCGCCAGGTGCTTGGCATGATAGGCATCAACGGCTTCCTGGCCATGGCCCTAGGGATGACGCTCATCCTGGTGGCCCTGCGCCAGGGGGACGTGGGCATGGTGGCCATCCTCTCCTCCACCACACCGGTCATACTGCTGCCCCTGCTGTGGTGGCACTCGGGGGTGCGCCCTGCCCTGCCCGCCTGGGCCGGCGCCCTGCTGGCCACCCTGGGCACGGCCCTGGTACTGGGAGCGGGGTCAGTCGGGGGTTGATGCTGGGCTTCGCTCAGCGCCAACCTGCGCCCAATCATCAAATTCATCCGAATACGCTTTGCTATTCGAACCTACCAAATTCAATTGCTTCTGCCGGTTCGATTAGCCGCGTCGCGGCGTAATCGGACGCGGTAACCTCATTGCGAACCTTCGCCGTCGGATGGCGTGATTAAAACTGGGCCACTTCCTCGGCGGTCAGCTCCCGGTATTCCCCCGGTGCCAGCTCGTCGTCCAGGCCGAGTGCCCCGATCCGCTCCCGATGCAGCCCTATCACCTTGTTGCCGATGGCGGCAAACATCCGCTTCACCTGGTGGTACTTGCCCTCGTGAATGGTCAGCCTGGCCTCGCACTCCCCCAGGATCTCCAGCTGGGCAGGGCGGGTCTTGTCGGTCTCGTTGCGCAGGTAGACGCCATCTTCAAACAGCGAGATGGCATCCTCGCTCACGGGGTCGGCCAGCCAGACATGATAGGTCTTGGCACACTCGTGGCGCGGCGAGGTGATGCGGTGGGACCACTTGCCGTCGTCGGTGATCAGCACCAGGCCTGTGGTGTCGAGATCGAGCCGGCCAACCACGTGCAGCTTGCCCATGGCGGGCTCATCCAGCAGATGGAACACGGTGGCGTGATCGGGGTCTTCGTTGGAGCAGACGTAGCCTTCCGGCTTGTGCAGCATGAAGTAGCGATTCTGCTGATTCAGGGTCAAGGTCACGCCATCAAACTCGATCAGGCTCTGCTCATTGATGTGGAAGGCGGGCTGCTTGACCAGGATACCGTCCACCATCACCTCCCCCTGACGGATCAGCTTGCCCGCCTGGGAACGGGTCAAATCGGAGCAATCGCAAAGAAATTTATCGAGCCGCATGCACAAAACCTCGGAATCCAACGTTATCAAGGGGCGTCATTATATAGGCCGGCCCCCACAACGCCAGCACTAAGGGAGAAGTTAGGCAGATGGCGCCTGACGCCATGATGTGCCAGTGATAGACTGCCGACAGAGCGCCGACAACACGCATAATAATAATCCCAGGAAGCCACCATGAAGCCGACTCAGCCTCATCCCGTCATCCCCGTCAACCAGTTGCAACCTGGCATGTACGTGATAGCCATCGCCAGCCAGACCGGCGCCATGGAAATCGCCCAGACGGGGCTGGTGACCAACCGTCAGCAGGTGGATGCGCTGATCCGGCGCGGCGTGCTGACGGTGCGGGTGGATCTCGCCCGCAGCAAACTGCCCGGGATCGAGCAGGTCGTCTCCCCGAGCCCAGCCCAAAGTGCAGGCTCGGCGCGTCCCGCAGGCAGTGGCGAAGGGCGCGAGCTCAAGATCCGCCGTCTCTATCAGGAGGCGCGCGAGCTGCAGGGCAAGTTCATTCGCCACCTCAAGGCCGGGGAACCCATCGACATCACTCCGCTGGCGGCGGTCGCCGAGGAGATGGTGGACACCATGTTCACCCATGGCGACGCCATGCTCTGTCTGGCGCGGATCCGGGCCAAGGATGCCTACCTGATGGAACACTCCATGAACGTGGCCATACTGCTCGCCAACTTCGGCCGTTATCTGGGGCTTGAGCGCAGCGTGCTCAAGGAGCTGACCCTGGGTGGCCTGCTCCACGACGTGGGCAAGATCATGACCCCGGACGAGGTGCTGAACAAGCCGGGCAAGCTGACCGACGAGGAGTTTGGCGTGATGCGCCAGCACGTGGTGCACAGCTACGACATCCTCAGCAATACCGCCGGCATCACCCCCACCATGCTGGAGGTGGCCGCCAACCACCACGAGCGCCTCGATGGCACCGGCTATCCGCAGCGGCTCAAGGGGGATCAGCTCTCCCTCTACACCCGCATGAGCGGCATCGTCGATGTCTACGATGCGGTGACGGCAGACAGGGTCTACAAGCAGGGGATGCAGCCGACCCAGGCGTTTCGCATCCTGCTCAAAGGCATCAACCAGCACTTTGATGCCGAGCTGGTCACCAAGTTCATCAAGTGCATGGGGGTCTATCCGGTGGGCACTCTGGTGCAGCTCTCCAACCAGCGGCTGGCGGTCGTGATGCAGCGCAACGAACAGCAGCCGCTCAAGCCGCTGGTCAAGGTGATCTATCACGCCACCCAGCGCCACTACCTCGAGGTGCAGTGGCTGGATCTCGCCAGAAATGGGGGGCAGGAGAGCATAGAGAGCACGGTCGATCCCAAGGAGTTTGGCATCAACCTGGCCAACTTCGTCTAGCGAACCTGGGACTCCGGTGCCTGCTCGCGGCAATAACGGAGGAGGAACTCCTCATCCAGCGGGGAGAGATCGAAGCGAACGCAGGCCTCCTCGATGGCCCGGATGTCGTGTTCATGGTGTTCGCTGAGCCAGCGTACGGCGCGGCGCAGATCCTCACCATGGGGCAGCAGGGTATGGTCGCTCATGGGATACCTCCGGTAGACAGCAAGGCGGCCAGCGAAGGTGGCCACCTCTTCCAAGTCTAGTCGGTCAATCCCCATCACCCGCGCCTCTTCACCCTCCCCCCCTCTATCACTGCAGTCAGGCAATCAGCGACCGAAGGCGCGCTGCCAATCCTGATCAAACTTCACCAGCGCCGCATCCACCGCAGGCACGTTCAGCAGCTGCTCCGCCACATCAAGCGGCAATGTGATGGATTGGCAACCGGCCAGCAGGCAGTCAAGCGCCTGACGGGGAGTACGGAATGACGCCGCCAGCACCTTGCTGTTCGGGGCGTGCAGCTCAAGCAGCTGTTGCAGCTCCTGCACGGTGGCGATGCCATCACCACCCTGGGCATCCAGCCGGTTCACGTAGGGAGCGACATATTCCGCCCCCGCCACCGCCGCCAGCCAGCCTTGCAACGGGGTATAGACAGCCGTGCCCAGGGTCGGCACGCCGTTGGCGGTCAGGCTCTTGATGGCCGCCAGCCCCTCTGCGCATACCGGGATCTTGATCACCAGATCCGGGTCCAGCTCACGCAGGGCAAATGCCTCGCGCACCATCTCGGTTTCGGTTTTGGCCATCACCTGGGCAAACAGTCGAGCCTTGGGTCCCAGCACGTCGCGCAGGGCGGGCAGCAGCTCGTCGAGCGGCAATCCCCCGGCGGCAGTAATGGAAGGATTGGTGGTAACACCGGCCAACGGCAGGATCCGTGACCAGCGACGCACTGCCGCCACATCGGCGGTATCGAGATACAGCTCCATCTCTAACTCCTTAATGGGATGTTCAATATGTCGCCATTCTAGCGATAAAACATCTGCAAATTACTTGATCGAAATCAAATCAACCTTCGAATGAAAGCAAATAGAATAAAAAAACAAAAGGAGGCGGTATGATTTTCGACCTGCAACGATATTCAACTCACGATGGCCCCGGCATTCGCACCCTGGTATTTCTCAAGGGGTGTTCGCTGGCCTGTCTGTGGTGTCAAAACCCGGAGAGCCGCTCTCCCAAGCCGGACATATTACTCGACCGGCGCCAATGCATTGAGGGATGCCAGCTCTGTAGCCAGACCTGTCCGGCTATCTTGCGTGACAGCGAGGGGATCCAGCTCACCCGTTCAGCCCTCAAGGCCGAAGATATGGAACGGCTGCGCGGCCTCTGCCCGAGCGAAGCGCTGCAAGTGTGCGGCCGGGATGAAACCCTGGATACCCTGATGGACACCATACTGCGGGATCGCCCCTTCTTCGAGCGCAGCGGCGGTGGCGTCACCCTCTCCGGTGGCGAGCCGTTTATGCAGCCCGACTTTGCCGCCGCCCTGCTGGCCCGCTGCAAGGCACAAGGGCTGCACACCGCGGTCGAGAGCTGCCTCCATGTGCCCTGGCACCAGATTGAGCCGAGCCTCCCCTCACTGGATCTGGTGCTGGCGGATCTCAAACACGTGGATAAAGAACGTTTCTTCCACTGGACCCGCGGCAAGGTGGAGCTGCCCATCGCGAACCTCAAACGCCTCGCCGAGCACGGCGTGCCGATGCAGATCCGGGTACCGCTCATTCCCGGCTTCAATGCCGACCGCGAATCGATCGAAGCCATCACCGACACCGCCGCCAGCCTCGGCATTGTGCAAGAGATCCACTTCCTCCCCTACCACACGCTGGGGATGGGCAAATATGCCCTGCTGGATCTGCCCTATCAGGCGCCGGACACACCGCTCGACGACCCCGATTTACTCCGCTTTGCCCACGCATACGCCCAACATCAGGGGCTGACCCCTGTGACCAGAGGATAAGATCATGACCCAGCTCGACCTCAATACCCTCAGCCCGCGGATCCGCGCCCACAAAGAGAGCCTGATCCACATCGTTCAGCCACCGGTCTGCACCGAGCGTGCCCGCCACTACACCGAGGCCTATCAGGCTCATCTCGCCCGCCCGCTGCCGGTGCGTCGCGCCCTGGCGCTGGCTCATCACCTCAAGGAACGCACCATCTGGATCAAGCACGACGAGCTTATCGTCGGCAATCAGGCCAGTCAGGTACGGGCGGCGCCGCTGTTTCCCGAATACACGGTGAGCTGGATTGAGAAGGAAATAGACGAGCTGGCAGACAGACCCGGTGCCGGCTTTGCGGTCAGCGAAACCGACAAGGCGATCATCCATGCCCTCACCCCCTTCTGGCGTGGCCAAACGGTGCAGGATCGCTGCTTCGGCCTCTTTACCGACGAGCAGAAAGCGCTGCTGGAGAGCGGCATCATCAAGGCCGAGGGCAACATGACCTCGGGGGATGCCCACCTCGCGGTCAACTACGAGGAGCTGCTCACACTGGGGCTCGATGGCTTCAAGGCCAAGGTGGCCGAGCGGCGCAGTCGGCTGGATCTGGCGGATTGGGCCGATCTGCAGCGCGAGCAGTTCCTGCACGCCGTCGCCATCACCCTGGAGGCGGTCAGCGATCATATCGGGCGCTACGCCATCCTTGCCCGCGACATGGCCGTGCAGGAGCCGCGCCCCGAGCGCCAAAGCGAGCTTGAGACCATGGCGCTCAACTGCGCCCACATCGCCCACCAGCCACCCGAGACCTTCTGGCAGGCGCTGCAGCTCTGCTACTTTATCCAGCTCATCCTGCAGATCGAATCCAACGGCCACTCGGTGTCGTTTGGCCGGATGGATCAGTACCTCTACCCCTGGTATCGCCGCGAGGTGGAATTGTCGGAATCTCTGCCTCGGACACGCGCCATCGAACTGCTGCAAGGATGCTGGCTCAAATTGCTGGAGGTGAACAAGATCCGCTCCGGCACCCACTCCAAGGCCTCCGCCGGCAGCCCGCTCTACCAGAACGTCACCATCGGCGGCCAGAACTGGCGTGATGGTGCGGCCCATGACGCAGTCAACGGCCTCTCCTACGCGATTCTGGAGTCCTGCGGCCAGCTACGCTCGACCCAGCCCAACCTCTCGGTGCGCTACCACGCGGGGATGAGCGAGGATTTCCTCGACGCCTGCATTCAGGTGATCCGCTGCGGCTTCGGCATGCCCGCCTTCAACAACGACGAGGTGGTGATCCCCGAGTTCATCAAGCTCGGGGTGAGCGTGGAGGATGCCCACCACTATGCCGCCATCGGTTGCATCGAGACCGCCGTGCCCGGCAAGTGGGGCTACCGCTGCACCGGCATGAGCTTTATCAACTTCGCCCGCATTCTGCTGGCCTCCCTCGATGGCGGCCGCGATGCCACCACAGGCAAGGTCTTCCTGCCCCAACCCCAATCGCTGCGAGACGGCAGCTTTGGCAACTTTGACGAGGTGATGGCCCGCTGGGATGAGCAGGTGCGCTACTTCACCCGCAAATCCATCGAGATCGACTGCGTGGTCGACAGCGTGCTGGAGGCGCAGGCCCATGACATCCTCTGCAGCACTTTGGTAGATGACTGCATCGAGCGCGGCAAGACCATTAAGGAGGGGGGCGCCGTCTATGACTGGGTCTCCGGTCTGCAGGTGGGGATCGCCAACCTCGGCAACAGTCTGGCTGCCCTGAAGAAACTGGTGTTCGAACAGGGTGCGGTGGATCAGCACGAGCTGGCCGCCGCCCTGGAGCAAGACTTTGCCGGGCTGGCGGGGGAGCAGTTGCGCCAGCGCCTCACCAACGCTGCCCCCAAATATGGCAACGATCTGGACGAGGTTGACCTGCTGCTGGTGCAGGCTTACCAGAGCTACATCGACGAGCTCAAGGGGATGCACAACACCCGCTTCGGCCGTGGCCCCATCGGCGGTACTTACTATGCCGGCACCTCCTCCATCTCCGCCAACGTGCCCTTCGGTGCCGCCACCATGGCCACCCCGGATGGTCGCCGCGCCCGCACCCCGCTGGCGGAAGGGGCCAGCCCCTCCTCGGGGTCGGATCGTCTCGGCCCGACGGCGGTATTCAACTCCATCGGCAAGCTGCCCACGGCGGCCATCCTCGGCGGGGTGCTGCTCAACCAGAAGCTGAGTCCGGCCAGCCTTGAGAACGAGCGGGACAAAACCAAGCTGATGAGCCTGCTGCGCACCTTCTTCGAGGTGCACAAGGGGTGGCACGTGCAGTACAACATCGTCTCGCGCGAAACCCTGCTGGCGGCCAAGGCCAATCCGGATCAGTACCGGGATCTGGTGGTGCGGGTGGCCGGCTATTCGGCCTTCTTCACCGCCTTATCCCCGGATGCGCAAGATGATATCATCGCCCGCACCGAGCACAGTCTCTGACGGGGCGCCCCCCATGGCGCCCGTGACGTCATATGATTGGCAAGCCACCCCAGGGGTGGCTTGCCGCTATCCACCACCTTGCATGCGAGCGCACCATGAATCCACGCCACCAACTGATCCTCACCCTGGTACATCAGGCCCGCAAGATGAGCGTGGCCGAGCTGTCACGGCACACAGGGGTGTCAGAGGTGACGGTGCGCAACGACCTCACCGCGCTGGAGAAACAGGGACTGCTCAGACGGGTGCACGGCTCGGCCATGGCGCTGGAGACCGATGATCCGGATGCCCGGATGAACATCAACTACCTGCTCAAGGAGCGCCTCGCCGAGCGGGCCGCCCAGCTGGTGGAAGATGGCGAGACGGTCTTTATCGAAGGGGGCAGCGCCAACGCAATGCTGGCGCGCCACCTTGCCCTGCACAAGCGGGTCATCATCATCACCATCAGCAGCTATATCGCCCATCTGCTCAAGGACACCCCGGCTCAGGTGGTGCTGCTCGGCGGCCTGTTCCAGCATCAGAGCGAAAGCGTGGTGGGGCCGCTGACGCGCCTCTGCATCGAGCAGGTGCACTTCTCCAAGGCCTTCATCGGGGTCGACGGTTTTCACCCCGAGGTGGGCTTTACCGGCCGCGACATGATGCGGGCCGACGTGGTCAACAGCGTGCTGGCCAAGGGGATGACCAATGTGGTCATCACCGACAGCAGCAAATTTGGCGCCATCCACCCCAGCCAGCTGGGTGCCCCGGGCCAGATCGGCGTGCTGGTCACCGACGATGGCCAGTTCGCCCCCATGCGCGCCGCCATCGTAGCCCGCGGCATAACCTGCACTGCGTCACCGCCTGAACCTGTCATTGCGGCTTGCCGCCTGACCTGCCCCACCTCCCCGCTTGCGACTTGACGCCAGCCACCCTGTCGAGGGTATGCTTCGCTCTTCCGGCGCCATCTCATGGCCCTGCCTCTCACACAAGGACGCTGTATGCAAGCCAAGGACAAGTGTCTGGCCGCCCTGGTCATTCTCTGCTGGGGACTCAACTTCGTGGCGATCAAATGGGGGCTGGAGGGCATACCGCCGCTGCTGCTGGGGGCGCTGCGCTTCGTCGGCGTTGTCTTCCCCGCCATCTTGCTGGTGCCCAGGCCCGCCATGCCCTGGCGCTGGCTGCTGGCCTATGGCGGCGCCATCAGCCTGGGGCAGTTCGCCTTCCTGTTCTGCGCCATGAAGTTCGGCATGCCAGCGGGCATGGCCTCCCTGGTGCTGCAATCCCAGGTGGTGTTCACCCTGCTGTTCGCCATGATCTGGCTGGGGGAGCGCTGGCAGCCCCACCACTGGGTAGCGCTGCCACTGGCGGGGGCCGGTCTCTATCTCATCGCCACCCATGGCGAAGGCAACCTGACCCTGCTCGGCTTCGTGCTGACCCTGTGCGCCGCCGCCTGCTGGGGCCTTGGCAACGTCATCAATCGCCAGATTGGGCTGCGTTACCAGACCGCGCTGCCAAGCCTTATCGCCTGGGGCGGCCTGGTGCCCATACTGCCCTTCTTCGCGCTCTCCTGGTTGTTCGAGGGGCCCGATGTCATTGCCACCAGCCTGCTCAACTTCAGCTGGCAGGGGCTCTTGTGCGTACTCTATCTCTCGCTGGTCGCCACTTGGCTTGGCTACGGCCTCTGGGGGCGGCTGCTGATGCGCTATCCGGTGGCCCAGGTGGCGCCACTCTCCCTGCTGGTGCCCTGCGTCGGCATGGTGGCGGCCGCCCTGCTGCTCGATGAGCACCCCACGTCACTGCAGTGGCTGGGATCCGGCCTGGTGCTGCTCGGCTTCGTGGTCCATCTGCTGGGCGGAAAAATGAGGTTGTTCAAGGCACAAGCCGAGCATTGACCTCGATGGGGAAACTTCCCATGATGAGACAGGCCCTTACGGGCCCCACAGCTTGACCCGGCAGGACGCCAACCATCAGGAGAGCAAGGACATGCTGCACAGTTCACCCTCGGTCATCCCCGCTTTGCCCCGTGTCATGCGGGCCGCGGCCATGATGCTCCCCCTCTGCTGGAGCGCCTTCGGCTGGAGTGCCACCCTGCCGGCGGATCTCAAGTGGGAGAGCAACGACACAGACCCCGTCTATGCCGATCCAGAGGCCAAACGGGGCGGCACCTTCCGTGACTTCATGTCGAGCTTCCCGCTCACCTTGCGCAAGTACGGGCCCGACTCCAACGGCGGCTTCGCCGGTTACGTCCGCGAAACCAATCTGCCCCTGCTCGCCACCCATCCGGTGACCGGCAATCCCATTCCCATGCTGGCCAGCGCATGGGCCTTCGGCGCCGACCACAAGACCCTCTATTTTCGCCTCAATCCCAAGGCGCGCTGGTCGGACGGCCAGCCCGTCACCGCCGATGACTGGCTCTTTACCCTCAAGATGATGCGCAGCAAGGAGATCAATGATCCCTGGTACAACAACTACTACAGCACCCAGATAAGCGAGGTCACCAGGTTCGACGATCACACCCTCGCCATCACCAGCGGCACCGAGAAGAGCCGGGAGGATTTGCTGGAATCTCTGCCGTTCAGCCCGGAGCCGAGCCATGCCATCCAGCTCACGGCCAACTGGGTCAAGGAGTACAACTGGAAGGTGCTGCCGGTCACCGGCGCCTACCAGATTGGCGAGCTGAAGAAGGGCAAGTCGGTCACCTTCAACCGGGTCAAGGATTGGTGGGGTGACGGGGAGCGCTATTTCCAGCACCGCTTCAACCCGGACCGGATAGAGATCAAGGTGCTCAGGGATCAGAACATCGCCTGGCAGCACTTCCTGCGCGGCGATCTCGACACCTTCCCTCTGGTCATGCCCAACTGGTGGCACGACAAGAGCAAGACAGCCGAGTTCGAGAAGGGCTATATCGAGCGGCTCTGGTTCTACAACCAGACGCCGCAGTCCCCCATGGGGCTTTACCTCAACACCGCAGACCCGCTGCTCAAGGATATCAATGTGCGGCTCGGCATCCAGTATGCCCTCGCCCTCGACAAGATGATCGCCACCCTGCTGCGGGGGGACTACCAGCGCCTCAACAGCTACGGCTCGGGCCAGGGGGCCTTTACCAACACCGACATCAAGGCACGCCCCTTCGATCCCAGGCTCGCACGGGACTACTTCGCCAAGGCGGGCTTCACCAAGACGGGGCCGGATGGCATCTTGCAAAACGACAAGGGCCAGCCCCTCTCCCTCAGCATCACCTACACCACGGCCGAGCATGCCCAGCGCCTGACCCTGCTGCGGGAAGAGGCGAAGAAGGCGGGCCTCAATCTGGAGCTGAACCTGATGGATGCCTCCGCCGGCTTCAAATCCATGCTGGAGAAGAAGCACCAGAGCGCCTGGATGGCCTGGAGCAGTGGCCGCTACCCGGCCTACTGGGAGCACTTCCACAAGGTCAACGCCAACAAGCCCCAGACCAACAACATTATGAACCTCGATGACGACGCCATCTCGGCCCTGGTGGAGCAATACGACAAGGCCTTCGACTTCGGCAAGAAGGCCGAGCTCTCACGGCAGATCCAGCAGCGGCTCTATGAGCTGGCCAGCTTCGTCCCCGCCTATCAGGTCCCCTATACCCGGGCAGGTGCCTGGCGCTGGATAAAACTGCCCAAGACGCCGGCAACGCCCCAGAGCGATCTGCTCTACTGGCCCCTGGATGGCGCCAACTCGGGCTACAGCTTCGGCGGCCTGCTCTGGATTGACGAGCAGCTGAAAGCGGAGACGAAAGCCGCCATCAAGCAGGGCAAGACCTTCCCTCCCGTCACCCTGATCGACACCCGCTATCAACAGCCCTGAGCCCTCTCCACGCTCTGGCTCGGCGCAAACAAAAGACCCCGCACTGTGGCGGGGTCTTCTTTGTGGCGGCAGCGCCTGGACGGGGCTTAGCCGCGCTTGGCCTGCTTTTGCGCGATGGCGTCGGCCACGTCGGCCGGATCCAGCACTATGCCTTCCTGCTCCGGGGTCGGGAACACGGCCACACAGAGCTCGTCCTGCTCCATGCCATCGACCCAGCGATCCAGCCACACCTTGAGGGTGATGGACTGCGGCTTGCAGTCTGCCCACTCGCCTTCGGCCCAGGCCTTGGCGTATTCCGGATGCGGCCAGACCGGGATGCAGTCTTCGTCTTCGGTGGTCAGCATCATGACGCCGTGCTCGTCGGTCAGAACAAACAGCTCTTCGTGCTCGACCAGCTTGCTGATGAAGTGATCAAAGCGGTAGTCGGCGTTCAGTTGCAGCGCGGCATTGCGCTCGGTGTCGCTAAGTTCATAGCTCATTGGTCAAGTCTCTCATTCAATAAAGGGCGACATGTTCACATCTTGCTGGCGCCTTGTCCAGCAAGAGTGCTCAGTCGCCCCTGTTTCGGCGATCTCAGCCCAGCGCCGGGGTCATCAGGGTGATCTCCGCCGTCTCGCAGAAACGCTGGCGCAGCCAGTAGGCGGACTCCACCTCGACGAAACAGAGCTGATCCCGCCCGGCCTGCACACCTTGCATGATCTGCTCGAAGCGCGCCTGTTGCTGCTGCTGCCAGGCGGTCGCCAGCCCGGTGCCATGGGCTTCATCCACCACCTCGCGGCGCAGCTCGAACAGGTTATCGGTGATCGGGCTGTTGATCTTGCCAGGGCTGTGCCAGTACATCAGCAGGTTGTCCAGCATCTCTTCGTCGTAACTCGCCAGCGCGTCCAGCTCGGGAGTATCCCCCTCGCCGCCGGTTCCGAAGTCGCACCACCCCACCGCCAGAGGGGCCAGGGTCTGGGCCCCGCCCCCCTTGCCATGCTGGCGCAGGGCGGCGACATCCGCCCCCTTGATGGAAGGCAGCCAGAGATCCCCCTGATGCTCATCGAGCAAGGGGAGCAACAAGGACGGAGCATAAACAGGAAAGCGGGGACCTAGGGTGTGCAGCAGAGATACCAGAGTGACAGTGATCATGAGACGCGCCTTGAGCTGGAAGACCTGGGTTCATACCTGGCCAGGGGGACAAAAGAGGGGCCATTCTACCATGTTTAGCGGCACGCGGACTCTGCTCGTCCAGCCAGCCGGGGCGTGATGCTTCCGGCCAAAAAAGCAGCGTTCGGGCACAGCCGGCCCAGACAAAGCCCAATACTTTGAGCCAGCGCCCACTAAAGTCAAACCGGGAATGCTAGTTTGCATACATCTTTAGCGTAAGGAGTGCATCCATGAGTGGGATCGACCAGGTTTCCGACGATTTTGTGAATGAGCTGAAAATACTGGCATGCTTTGATCCGGCGAACATGAGTCTGGGGATCAAGTTACGCAGCGACATGTCTGAAGAGCTGTGCCTGGCGGCGCAGCGTCTGCACAGCCAAGGCTTGATCAGTGCCGTCGATGGCGGCTATCTGACCCCCTTCGGCATGACCATGCTGGAGCATCTTCAACACCTGCTGGTGGCACTCAAGCCGAATTGAGTTCCTGCGGCGCCCAGAGCGAGAAGTTGAGCAATTCCCAGCGCTTTCCCTGCCGCAGCAAACAAGCAAACAACAAAGGACCTTCGGGTCCTTTTACCTTGCCATCGATCAGCCACTCCCCTGCCCGCTTCGGGACAGGCTGCACCTTGATCTCCTCGGGCTGCTCTGCCTTGCCCAAACGCACCTGCACGAATTGCTGGCACACGGTCACGGCCTCGCTGGCCGCAGGATCCGGCACGGGAGCATTGGCAAGCACCACGGTCAACAAGAGTGATGGGAGCATGATGATGGTCATTGGCAAAGGTGGTTTATGAATATGCCATAAAACAAAAAGCCGTGGCACCAGAGGTACCACGGCTTTCTTAAATTCTGTAAGAATTACAGAGCAGTTACGTTCTCAGCCTGCGGGCCTTTCTGACCTTGGGTCACAGAGAACTGTACGCGCTGACCTTCAGCCAGGGTACGGAAACCGTTACCGCTGATAGCGCTGAAGTGAACGAAAACGTCCGGGCCGTTTTCTTGCTGGATGAAGCCAAAACCTTTGGTTTCGTTGAAAAACTTAACGGTACCGGTGATCATGTTAGACATATCTTTAACCTGTATTCAAAATAATTACTTATGCTTTTCAGCGGATAAAGCTCAAAAACGGGATTAACTTATGAACAACAGGAAAAGATGCAAAACATCATATTCATTGACATAACTAACGCCCTTTCAAGCTGGTTTAGATTATACGTGCCTTTGTCGATTACGCAACCAAATTTGCACCCCGCCAAGGGCAGGGTGCAATCACTTACGCATCCGCCGCTTCCAGTGCCTGAACCAAGGCTTTGAGGAAGCGCGCCGCCTCCCCGCCGGTACAGGCCCTGTGGTCAAAGGTCATCGACAAGGGCAGTGCCCGGACCGGCCGCGCCTCCCCATGGATGAAGACCACTTTTTCGAACAATTTGCCCGCCCCTATGATGGCCACCTGGGGTGGCGTGACGATAGGGCTGGCATAACGGCCTGCTATGGCACCGAAGTTGGTGAGAGTGATGGTCGCCCCCTGCAGCATCTCTCGCGGCACGGCGCGTGCCTTCACATCGGCGATCATCCGATCCAGTCCGAGCCTTATGTCCGCCCTCTCCCGCTCGGCCACGTTCTCCATCACCGGCACATAGAGCCCGTGCTTGGAGTCGACGGCAATGGCCACGTTGACCTCCCTGAACAGCCGTCTTGACAGGGTATCCCCGTCAAACCAGGCATTCATGGAGGGCTCGGCACGACACGCCACCCCGATGGCCTTGATGAGGCGCACCGTCACGTCTTCGTCTGCCCGCCAGTGACGCAGGTCCACCTCGTCGGTGATGCTGACCGGCACCACTGTCTGATGGGAGTGCTCCATCGCCTTGGCCATGGCCCGGCGCGAGCCCTTGAGGAACTCGTTGCCGCTGCTCTGCAGCGCTTCGAAGGCGCTCTGCACGTCCTGCTCGGTCACCATGCCGGCGCTGCCAGTGCCCTTGAGCCTGTCGATGTCCAGCCCCAGTTTTTGCGCCAGCAGACGTACCGCCGGCATGGCCTGCACCAGGGCGCCACCGGGTGCCATGGCTCCCACCACGAAGTGATCCTCGATGTGCCGTTGATGGGCGCTGACCTTGCCCACCACAGTACCGTCGTCTTCACCTCCTTCGAACTCCACCAGGGGAGCACCGATGTGGAGTATGTCTCCCTCCTGGCCGCACAGCCTGGCGATCACTCCCGCCACCGGCGAGGGCACATCCACCAGCGCCTTGGCAGTTTCCACCGACAGCAGCACCTGATCGACACTCACGGTATCGCCGGCACTGACCTTCCATTCGACTATCTCGGCCTCGGCCAAACCTTCGCCCAGATCCGGTAATTTGAAAAATTTCATGACCAGTTCTCCATCCGCGGGAACATCACCAAAGATTGACCGACTTCATGGCTCTTCCTTGCTCGGGCGCCTGGGCGCCAACAGTTGAGAGACGTCATAGCCACTTGTTCTCCATCAGTTGGTGAGCCGCATCCGCAATATCCTGCTCGGTGATGAGGTAATACTCCTCGTTGCGATAGTAGGGGACGGCGGCATCCACCCCGGTGAGGCGCTTTGGCGGCGCCTTGAGGGAGGTCAACGCCTCCTCGGTGACCCGCGCCACGATTTCGGCACCGACCCCGAAGCTGCCGCACGCCTCGTGCACCACCAGCAGACGCCCGGTCTTGCGCACCGAGGCCAGGATGCTCTCCATGTCCAGGGGCTTGATGGTGGCGAGATCCAGCACCTCGCACTGGATGTCCTGCTCCGCCAGCAGGGCGGCGGCTCGCATCACCTCCTGGATGCAGGCTCCCCACGCAACCACGGTGAGATCCCGTCCGGGCCTCAGGGTGAAGCAGACATCCAGCGGCAGGCCGACGCCGTCATCCACCACGTCCGACTTCATGGAGCGATAGATACGATCCGGTTCGAAGAACATCACGGGATCCGGATCGCGAATGGCCGAGAGCAGCAGGCCATATGCCCGCCTCGGGCTGGAGGGGATGACCACCCGCAGGCCCGGAATATGGGCAAACAACGCCTCCACACTCTCACTGTGGTGCTCGGGCGAATGAATACCGGCACCGTAGGGGGAGCGGTAGACGATGGGGCAGGAGAGCCGGCCGCGGGTGCGGTTTCGCATTCGTGCCGCCTGGCAGATGATCTGCTCCATGCCGGGGAAGATGAAGCCCTGGAACTGGAATTCGGCAACGGGTTTGAGCCCCTGGGTCGCCATGCCGACCGCCACCCCGGCGATCAGTCCCTCCGCCAGCGGCGTATCGATCACCCGCTTGAAGCCAAACTTGTCCCGCAGGCCCACGGTGGCGCGAAACACCCCGCCGTTGACTCCCACATCTTCACCCAACACCACCACATCGGGGTCGTGCTCCATCTCATGGTGCAATGCCAGATTGACCGCTTCGAGCAGTGTCATGTCACTCATGGTGTGTCTCCCCGCCGCGCTGCTGCATGCCCTTGGCGATGATGCGCTGACGCTGGGCACGATACTCCCGCGGCAGCTCGGCAAACTGATAATCGAGCAGGGTTTCCGGCGCCTGCGCCGTTGTGCCTTCATAAACGGCCACTGCTCGTTCGACCTCGCGGGCCGCCTCGGCCAGCAATGCCTGCTCCTGCTGCTCGTCCCACCAGCCCTGCTCAAACATGAACTGGCGCAGCCGCTTGACCGGTTCCTTGGCCCAGGCTGCTTCCACTTCGGCCGCTTCCCGATAGCGGGTCGCATCATCGGCCGTGGTGTGATCCCCGAGCCGGTAGCTGACGGCTTCGATCAGCGTCGGCCCCTTGCCGCTGCGGGCCCGCTCCATGGCGGCGCGGGTCGCCTCATAGACGGCCACCACGTCGTTGCCATCGACCTGCAGGCTGCGCACCCCGGCCCCTATGCCCTTCTGGGCCAAAGTAGGCGCGCTCGACTGCAGCTTGCGTGGCACCGAGATGGCCCACTGGTTGTTGTTGATGATCATCACCATGGGGAGGTGCCAGACGCCGGCACAGTTGAGCCCCTCGAGAAAATCCCCCTTGGAGGTGCCGCCATCCCCTATGGTCACCACGGCGACCCTGGGCTGGTTGCGCAGCTTGAAGGCGGCCGCTATGCCGGCGGCATGGGTGATCTGGGTGGCGATGGGGACGCAGATGGGCAAGTCTTCCGACAACTCGCCATCGGCCTTGTAGAAGACACTGCCCCTTTCATCTCCGCCCCAATATTGCAGGTTCTGCTCCATGGGCACGCCCCGCACATAGAGGGTGGGCATGTCCCGGTAATAGGGCACATAGACATCCTCCGGCCGCATGGCGAGACCAACCCCGATCCCCACCGCTTCCGCCCCCAGGTGGGAGGGAAAGGTGCCGAGCTTGCCGGTTCGCTGCAGTGCTATCGCTTTCTTGTCGTAACTGCGCACCATCACCATGTTGCGGTAGAAGGTGTGCAGCATCGCCTTGTCCAGCCAGGTCGGCAGTGTCGCGACCGGGCGCCCCTCCTCATCGAGGTAACGAAGGAAGGGGATGTCGACATGGGTCATAACTGGCTCCTTGCCGTTGTCAGCGTCACCACCATGAGGTGACCCTTAGAATGTAAATAAGATGTTAAGCAAAGGGCAACGTGATTCATTCAGGTAAGACCAGTAGAAACTTCTTTAATTTCAGAAAGAAGATGAGATTTTCGGCGAGCAGAAACGAAGAAGGGAGCCCTTTCGGGCTCCCTGTCAGGGCGAGTTCGGGATCACGACCATCCTGGCCACGCCGCCAGGGGCGCAGGGTTGGTGTGAAAAGAGGGGCTCAGATCACGACCACAGGCGGGTTGGCACCACCAGCAGCATGGTCCGCTGGCCGATGGCCACGTTGGCATTGGGGAAGACCACCGCCTCCCGCGCTTTCTCTACCCTGTACTGGCGATCCCCGTCTTCCGCCAGCACAAACCCCTGGGGAAATTCGGTGAAATTGTCCACGTCGCTGGCAAACAGGAAACGAAACGCGGCCGTTTGCTTGTTGATCACCCGATCGATGGCAAAAATCGTGAAGTCATCCGCCCGCCAGGGCTCGAGCGCCACCTCATCCTGGGTCACCAGCTCCTGCAGCGCCTGACGCGCCTCGATGAAGCGGGTCATGTCGTTCTCGCCGAAGGGGCGCACCTTGCCAAGCTCCACCGTGAAGGCATGGGCGTCATGCTGGTGCGAGCTGTAATAGCTGAAGGTGGTGGTCGGGCCGCTCGAGAGCAGTATGGTGCGCACTCCGCAGGCCCCGAGGAACTGCACCTGCTCCTTGCAGTGGGGGCGCTCGTGGGGGAAGGGATAGACCGCAAACTTCTCGTGACGAGAGCCGCGAATGGCGGTGTGCAGATCGTAGTGATAACGGGGCCGGGCGGGATCGGCGAAGAAGCGGCTCACATACTGCTCCAGGCGCATGGCGCGAATGCGTTCCCGGTTGCACAGCCCCTCCCCCTTGCTGTGGGCACCACTGAAGAGCCGGTTCATGTTCTCCTCCACCTCGCGCGCCCCCTGGTTCATGGCGGCAGGGTTGCCAAAGAGGAACAGCACCCGGTGGCGGGCCTGAAGCTCCCCGCTGAGCAGCCGGGTCAGCAGCTGGTTGCAGATCTCGATGGGGGCAGTCTCGTTACCGTGAATGCCGCAGGAGAGCACTATGTCCTTGCGCCCGCCAGGCGACTCAGGCGCGGGCTCCAGGCAGAGCACGCCGGTGTCCCACACGCTCACCCGGGTGCCGTTGGCCAGGTCGAAGGCAAAGGGCTCGAGCTGCCACTCGTGGCGGCGGGTCAGGGCCAAAAAGTCATGCTGGGGAATCATCCATCTCACCCTCTTGTCTGGAATGCCATGGCCGGATTATACGCAAGGCAGCCGGGCTTAAAATCAGTTTTTAAACAAATTCAAACAGTAAGGATACAAAGTTGGCGAGGGATGATGACAACTCATGGCACAGGGGGCAAACAGAAGGAAGAACAGACAAGGGGGAAAACAGGAAGCGGCAACAGGGGAAAAGTCAGGCCCGTCTGGGGGCGGAGAACATCAGGCAGAGCCGTTCAGATCAGCAAGAAAACGAGGCATCCATGCCCGGCTGATCAACCACGCCAGAACGGCTTGGTGGTCTCTTGATAGCGGTCAGCTTCGTTCAGACCGATGTCCTTGAGCAGGTAGGCGGGCAGCTCGGAGAGCTGGCGACGGCTGCGGCTGCGTTCCAGCCAGGTCAGGACGGTCATCTTGACGCGAGCAACCAGATTCGATTCGCTGGAATCCTGGTAACCGGCTTCGGTATAAGTCATGTTGGCCATGATATGGCTCCTCTCTCTAGTTCTGCGCAAGGCTCGGATTTGATGCGCAAAGCTTAGTCAGGGCGAGGAGGTGCCTCAATTGACGAATTTTGATACATGGGATTAGTAAAAGTAATGGCTGATCTCGCCATGGGGTGAAACACAAAATATTGATTTATATGAAAAATATTAACCAGACATTCCCTCGACCAGCCCGGCAGCATTTTCTCCTGCATCATCTGCTTCTAACTATGCAGTTTCCCACGTTAGCTATGCAGAGCCCGAGTGCCAGGCAGGACGCGGCTACCTCGGCCCAGGCGCCAATTGTTAATTGCTGGATCACTTAAAGATCGTTATTTAACAGGATGATACAGACAGGCAACCCTCGGAAGGCGACCAGGGCTGCCACCCCCGGACGGCGCTTGAAAGGCGGCACTTGGCGCCTTCCCGTCATACTGGTATGGTTATTTATACAGTGCTTTAATCATGCCCCTGATCGTCACCTTTAGGGCGACGAATTGGGGAAACAGACAGGATATGCCGATGGATACCTTTACCCCCACCGCCGCCCTGCGTCAACAGATGGACGAACTGGAAGACGCCCTTGCTCGTCTCGCCAGACAGCTCGGTCAGCTCGAGTTGCTGGAGGCCCATGTCTATCCCCTGCCCGCCGTGCCGCAAGGGGAAGAGCACGATCCCATCGAGGCCATAGAGGTGGGCTATCTCTCGGGGGAGGAGGCACTGGCCGCCACCCTGACCGCCTTTCAGGATCACAGTGCCCGCCCAGGCTGCTCCACCAAGGCGACTCACCGCCTGCCTGGCTGGTTGCGCTTCCCCGCCGCCAGCGCCCCCCTGTTGCAGCCGCTGCTCGACGAGATCAACGGCCACAAGCTCGCCTTCAAGGCGCTGGTGCAGGCCGCTGGCGGGCGGGACGAGAAGTTCGAACTGGTGCACGGCGCACTGCCCGGGGTCATCACCCTGCAGGTCTATCGCAAGCTGACCCTGCTCACCGGAGAGCTGCATTCCCTCGGTTTCACCTGGGCCGACAAGCAGAGCATCAGCCGCCTCAGTCGCGAGCAGGTGCTGGAGATGCTGGAGCGCAGCCGCCGCTATGTGCCGGCGCTCTCCAGCAACGAGGAGTGGAGCAAGATGGTGGATCAGGAGGTGTACGACATCCGTCGTCTGCCAGCGGATGCGCAGCTGCGGATCCGCCGGCCGGTCAAGACCCATCCCATGATCAACCTGCTCTGGCTGGACAGGGAGCCGCGCAAGCAGCAGCTCAAGGCGAGCCTGCCCCTGCTGCTCTGCTCGGATACCCAACCCGCCGTCACCCACCTCGGCCACTATCCGCCCAAGCTGCGCCAGGCGCGGCGGGATCGCAAGATTGGCGGCGAAGCCATCATAGAGCGGCTGCACCTCTACCGTTATCAGGGTTAGCGCCTCCTGGCCAGAGCCGAACCATGAGTCCCTGAAACAGAGAGGGGGATGGCCACCAGGACCATCCCCCTCTCGCACCCAGGCAGGCAGAGCCGCGCCTAGCCCATCAGCAGCGCGCGCAGGCTCTCCACATCCAGACCGCGCACCTCGGACTGGCCGCTCAAGAGGCCATCGGCCAGGGCCCGCTTCTCGTCGTGCAGCGCCACTATCTTCTCCTCCACCGTCTGCTCGCACACCAGTCGATAGACGGTCACCGGCTGGGTCTGGCCCATGCGGTGGGCCCGATCGCTCGCCTGATCCTCCACCGCCGGGTTCCACCAAGGGTCGAGGTGCAGCACTGTATCGGCCTGGGTCAGGTTGAGGCCTGTTCCCCCTGCCTTGAGGCTGATGAGGAACAGGGGAACCGGTTCATGACGAAAACGCAGTATGGACTCCTGACGGGACTTGGCGGAGCAGCCGCCGTCCAGGTAGCAGTAGTCCCATTGCCGCTGCTCGATGCGGGCTCGCAGCAGGCTCAGCAGATCGACGAACTGGCTGAACACCAGCACCCGGTGGCCGCCATCGATGGCTTCTTCCAGCAGCGCCATGGCCTCGTCCAGCTTGCTGCTGGTCTGGGACCACTCCGGCATCACCAGCTCGGGGGAGCAGCAGAGCCGCCGCAAGCGGGTCAGGCCGCTCAGCACGTGCATCAGGGCGCGGCCATCGGCGCTCTGCACCTGCTGCACCACCTCGCGCCTGGTCGCCTCGTAGAGCTGACGCTCCTCGGGGGAGAGGCTGATGTGGTGGATGATCTCGGTCTTGTCCGGCAGCTCGGTCAGCACCTGCTGCTTGAGGCGGCGCAGGATGAAGGGGCTGATCACCGCCCGCAGCAGCGCCATGTGCTGGGGATCCTTCACCGCCTTGCCGAAGCGGCGCTTGAACTCGCCGAGGCTGCCGAGCAGGCCTGGATTGATGAAGGTGAACAGGCTCCACAGCTCGCCCAGGTGGTTCTCGATGGGGGTGCCGGAGAGGGCAAGGCGAAAATCCCCCTCGAGCTGGAACAGCAGCTTGGCACGCTGGGTGCCGGCATTCTTGATCTGCTGCGCCTCGTCCAGCACCATGCTCGCCCAGCGGCGGGACTTGAGGGTCTGGGCCAGGCTGCCGAGCATGCCGTAGTTGACCAGGATGATCTGGCCCGCCCTGGCCTCCTGGATCAGGGTCTCCCGCTCGGCGGGATTCTCGAACACCACCACCTCCAGCTCGGGGGCGAACCGCGTCACCTCCTCCTGCCAGTTGGTGACCACGGACTTGGGCACCACCACCAGGGCGGGGCCGAGGTGCTGGCGCATGCGCAGCACCATGAGCGCCTGCAGCGTCTTGCCAAGGCCCATGTCATCGGCGAGACAGGCACCGAAGCCATGGTGGGCCAGGGTTGCCATCCAGCGCACCCCCTCCTTCTGATAGTCCCGCAGCGCCGTCAGAAGCTCGGGGGCACACTCCACCTCCTGCTGCCACTCCTGCTGCAGGGAGTGCCAGGCATCATCCCCGGCCGTGGTCACCGCCGACAGCAGGCGGGCCAGGGGGTAGGCCAGCTTGTTGTTGATGCGCTGCTCGGTATCCAGCATGGCCCCCAGCATGGTGAGGCGCTCCACCAGCTTGTCGCTCAGCATCAGACTGGTCTTCTCGTCGAGCTGAACGGTGCGCTGACCCGGGGTCAGCTGGCGCAGGATGAGGCGCAAGTCGAGGATCTGGTGCTCGTCCAGCGCCAGCGCCCCCTCCACCTGGAACCAGTCCTGGCGACGCTCGATGCGCAGGCTCAGGGCCGCCTCGTCGAGGCTCTTGAGACGGGCGCTGTCCTGATGCCAGTGAACGACCACTCCGGCGTCCACCAGCTCGGGCAGCGCATTGACCAGGGTCAGTGCCTGCTCACCGTCCAGCTTCCATTCGTTGCCCGGCAGGCCGATGGGCAACTGGTTGCGCAGCAACTGGGCCTCGGCCTTCTCGGCGGCCAGATCCCGTTGCCAGTAGTGATAGTCCCTGACGCCCTGGCGCACTATGGCCTCCCCCTTGCCAAGGGGCAACGGCGGCAACTCCCCCTCCCGGGTCACCAGCTGGACCACCAGCTGACCATCCTGCCAGTCCAGCTGGACCGAGGGCACTCCGGGCCAGGGGGTCAGCTCGGCATTGCCACTGAGCCCCTCGACCTGGCTGTGCCAGGGCAGCTCGGGAATGGCGTCCAGGGTACGTTGCAGCTCGGCGAGCCCGTCCGCTGGCAATAGCGGAATGGATTCCAGCGCAGGCAGTCTGTCCAGCAGCGCCTGCGGGGTCAGGATGAGCTGCCACAGATCCTGGGCCAGGGGCACTATGTGCGCCCCGCGCGCCGCGGCGGCCGGGCTCAGGACGGCGCTCATGCCCTGCTCGGTGGCGACCACCTGCAGCAAGGGGGCGCTGATGGCCAGTTGCAGCTTCTGCCCCTTGGCGTTGAACAGGCGCGGATGGCTGGCCAGGGGGGCCCAGGCGTCACGGGGCAGCTTGCTCATGCCCCGTGGCAGGGTGCGTACCAGGGCCCAGTCCGCCTCGTCGAGCAGGGCGGCATACTGGGTGGAGAGCAGGGCCGGATCGACCCGGCGCCCGGCGGTCCACTCCCCCTTGGTGCTCTGCTTCTGGATCTTGCACTCGAGCTCGGGCCCTTCCGCATGGAGCAACCATACCAGCCGCTCCTGCGCCTTGCGCACGCCGCTGGAGCGCCCCAGCCCCTGCAGCCAGTTGAGCCAACTGGCCGAGGCGGGGGTCTTGTCCTCATCCTCTGCGTCGCTGGCCACCTCGGGAGCCGGGGTGGCACGCAGTTGCTGCAACGGGGGACGCTCGGCCCCCTCTCCCAGCAAGAGGCGCAACAGATCCTGGCAGAAGGCCATCAGGCGATGGCGGGGCTCGGCCTCCTGCACATGGGAGAGATCCCACTTGTGCAGTATGGCCACCTGAGGGCTCTGCTCGCCGTGGCGCGCGAGGGCGCAGAGATCCAGCCAGAGGTAGCCCCAGTGGAGCTCCTCCAGCGGCAGTTGCAGGGTATCGAACAGGCCTATCGCCTGACCGTGACGATCACCGGCCCACTGTCCCAGCAGATCCGAAAGCAGGGGGAAATGGTTGCCAAGGCTGCGCTGCCACTTCTTGCGCTGCTCGCTGGCGAGCACAGGATCGGCCTGCTGCAGCCAGCCAAGCCAGAGCAGGGCGCTGAACATCCTGGGCCAGGGCTCTTGCGCCGCCACGGCCTGCCACTGCCCCAGCGCGCCGAGCAACCGCTCCGCCAGGGGCTGCTCATCCCCCTGCTCCGCCAGTTGTTGCAGGGCCGGCCAGTGAGTGGTCACCTCGCCGGCCAGCGGGCCGCAGAGCCAGTCCCACTCGCTGGCCAGCGCCTCGAGGCGGCTTGCCAGCGCGGGGGCGCAGGCCGCGGTCACGGGCGCCAGCGGCCAGCGCGCGTCAGGCTCGGCATCGAGCAGGGTCTGCAGGGCGAAATGTTCCAGCAGCAGCTGTTGCCAGGCAGGGCTTGAGCCCGCCAGCAGGCGGTGGGCATCGGGTAGGTCCAGCAGGCTCAAGAGATCCGCGCTCTGGTAGTAGGCGGGGATCTGCCCCGCCTCCCCCAGGCAGAGTTCGCGCACCACTCCTTGTGCCATCTCCTGACCGGTGACCGAGGGGACCCGCGTCCAGTCCGGCATGGGGCAGGCCCCTCCCCGCACCGCCAGGATCAGGGCCAGGGTGCCCTCCGCCGTCAGACTCCACTGCTGCTCGGTGCGCAGCCGTATCAGCCCTTGCTGCTGCAACTGGTTCAGCATCTCCGTCAGCGCCTGCCCGGGCGAGCGCTGCGCGTACAGCGTGTCTTGCAAATAACGGGTACTGGCGGCGCGCTGCAGTTGCAGCTCGCTGAGCAGGGCATGGCAATCCGAAGAGAGGGTGAAGGCTGACATCAGAACTCGCGGGCAGGTGCAAAGGCGGAATTTTAACGGGAAAGCGGCGGCGGCTCGACCCTTAACCGCGAATTAGTACAAAAAAAGCGGTCAGGCTCATAAAAGCGGGGACAGGGGGCCGGGCAGACCCTCTTCTGCGGGCGGCCAGCAGGGCATGAAAAAAGGCGCCGCTGCGCCTCTTGATGGGATAAGCAAACTCGCCGGATTCAGCCTTCCAGGTGCGCCAGACGGGCTTCCAGGGCCTGCAACTGCGACTTGAGGCGCTCCACTTCCTCTTCCAGCTGGCTCAGGCGATCGGCGGCAGGAGAGGCATAGCTGCTGGCGGGAGCGGCCTCGGCCAAGGCTTCCAGATCGATTTCACCGCCAAACAAATGGGCATAGCGGGATTCCCGCTTGCCCGGCTCCCGGGGCAGCTTGACCACATAGGGTCCCCGCTCGGCCAGCGCGGCCAGCACCGCATCCACCTCGGTCACATCGTCGAAGCTGCACAGCCGGTTGGTGCGCGAACGCAGCTCACCCGGGGTCTGAGGGCCCCGCAGCAGGAGCTCGCAGATAATGCCGAGCTCCTGGGCGCTGAACTTCAGTTCACCGAACTCGGTGTTGCAGAAACGGTGCTGATAGCGGGGCACCCGGGCATTGAAGCCGGCGGTGTTGACCACCAGGCGGCGGCGGATCAGCTCGTCGATGACGGCGCGGATATCCAGCTCGGCGAGCTCGAGCACGGGTTCACGATTGCTCTTCTGGTTGCAGGCATTGACCAGTGCATTGAGAGAGAGAGGGTACTGATCCGGCGTGCAGATCTCTTTCTCTATCAGGCAGCCGATCACGCGAGCCTCTAATGGGCCTAGTACTATCTCCACGTCAACCTCCATTGCCAAACGTTAAGGCCGTTATCTTAGCCAAGGCGCTCTCGCCGTCCAGCACGGAACCGCATTTTTGCGAGCCGATGAAACCCTTGATGAAACATCGTACAACCCGGCCACGACCAAAGGGCAGCACCATACCGCCAGGAAGCCAACACCAGGCAGCGCCTAGACGGACTTGTCGACCCGGGTATCCGTTCCCGTGGTCAGGATGCGCACCTTGTCCCCCTTGTTGAAGGTGAGCGCGGGATCCTGATCCTGCACGACGTTGAGCAGTTTGCCTGCCTCGGTCTTGATCATCAGCTCGACCGTCTGCTTGCCCTGCACACTCTGCTGGTTGCCCTGACGGCGACGGGAGGCCTCGGCCCCCGCCACTGCCCCCACAGTGGTGGCGACGGTCTGGCCAGAGCCACCGCCAAACTGGCTGCCGACGGCAGCACCCAGGGCGGCGGCCCCTATGGTACGAAGTGGCCGGGTTCCGCCCTGCTGGGGCGCCACCTCCTGGGTCAGGATGCGGCTCTCTTGCACTGTGCCGTATTCCACCTGGGCGCTGGTGCCTGCGAGGGCCGGTGTGCCCATCAGGATGAGCAGGCTGGTAATGATGGATGCAATCTTCTTCACTATGTCGACTCCGATGACGACTGAGACCCGATGGCGCCGGCACCGCGCCTGCGCGGCCCCGCCATCCCCATTCGGGAGACTACACCGCCGATCCTGACTGTGAGCTTGCCTGAGGTGGAAATGATCACGGCCGCAGGGCGGCCGTGATGGGATAAGGAGAAGCGGCGCCCGGCCCGCTCATGAGGAGGGCTTGGGCTCCAGGGTCGAAGCGACCGACCTGGCCGCCGAGGCGGTGAGCAAGGGCTCACCCGGATAGAGCATCAGCGCCTGGGTGCGCAGGCGGCTGGCCTCTTCGGTCCGTCCCAACGCATTGAGGGCAATCACCATGTTGGCGTAGATGTTGGCCCTGGGGGTATGACGCACAAACGCCTGCCCCCAGTCGAGATAGGCCTCCAGCTCCGCCTTGTTGTTGGCCTGTAAACCCACCATCAGGCGCACCGCGTTGACGTCGAACTCCACTCGGGTCAGCCAGGCCATGGGGTTGACGATGTCGAGCAAGAGCGCAGGCTGCTTGTAGCCGCCGCGCTCATACTTGGTCACCACCCAGGCGGTATGCAGGGCCGTCAGCATGAAGGGAACGACGATCAGGGGAATGGCAATGGCCAGGAAACGCAGCAAGAGCCAGGGGCGATAGACATGCTCCCGCCAGTTGGCATGGCCAGCGGTTCCCCCCTCCTCCACTTCCGCATCCAGCACATGGATGAGCAGCAGCAGCGCCCACCACAGGGCGATGGCATGGTAGAAGGGATACTCGGTCTGGGTGTGCAGCAGTATGGGGATCACCAGGGCCAGCAAGGCACTCCCTCTGACCCAGCCAGCCCGACCCAGTCGCCACAGCAGGGCCCCGCCCATCAGCGCCATGCCGAGCATGGGGGCCAGCCCCCCCTCCACCGCCCAGTAGAGAAACTCGTTGTGGGGGTGATCCAGGTTGTACTCGATCTGCACCATGGCGGGATTGAGCGCCTTGTCCGCCATGTAATGCTGGAGGAACACGGACTCGAAACTGCCATAGCCCCAGCCGGTCCAGGGCGCCTCGGCAATCAGCCTGGCGGCATAGGGCCAGTAGATGGATCTCATGCCGCCGGACTGATACATCTCCAGTCCCCGCTTGGCCCCGGCCATCCAGTACTGGGAAGCCAGCCCGAGCGCTATGCCCAGCCCGACCAGTCCCAGCACTCGACCCAGTTGCCGCTCGCGATGCAACTGCGGCAGCAGCAGGATCAGGGCCAAGGCGCCTCCCAGCTGGCCCACCCTGGACTGCAGTACCACCAGCAGCAAGGCTGTCGCCAGGATCACGGTATGACGCAGCCCCTTGAGCCAGGGGTTGACGTGCCCTCGTATCTGAAGCCATATCGCCAGGGCAAGCCCGGTCGCCATAAAGCTTGCCATCACATTGGGTTGCTGGAAGATGCCATAGGGGCGATTGGTCCTGGTGTCATAGCCTATCCAGTTGCCCGGCACCAGCAGGTAGTACTGCACCAGGCCGAGCAGCGCCTCTATGGCGACCGCCCCCAGCAGCAGGTAGAGCAAGCGATCCCGCATCTGACGGTCCAATCGCCACTGATAGAGGCAAGCGAGAAACAGCAAACCGGCAAACAGCCCCATCAGGCGGGGGATGGCATAGTCCTTGAGCTCGAAGCCCGGATAAGCCATGGGCAACAGCAGCAGCAAGGCCCCCAGCCACAGGACCGTCAGCAGCGGCGAGACCACCAGCCGCTGGTTGAGGGTGACCTGCCACAGACCCAGCGCCATCACCAGGCTCGCGAAGATCCAGCCCCAGGCGTTGAAGGGCAGATAGAGCCCGGCCCCGCCCGGGTTGTGCATGAAAAAGTGCATGCCCAGCAGCCAATAGAGGATGCTGACCAAGCCAAAGATCCCTGTTGTTGTCCTCATCGTTCCTGATCCCTGCAGCGTCATTTCCATGGTGTCGTCACCAAGCATCCAATACGTAAAAGGGGGCAACCGCCCCCCTGTTCACTTCCTTGCCATCATGCCGGCTCTGGCCTGCGAAACACATGACGGACCAGCACTATGCCCACGCCCAGCATGCCGCCGAGCAAAGTGGCCAAGACCACGACCAAGGGACGCTTGGGCTTGTCACGACTCAGGGGTTCACTCGGCGAGGCCAGATAGGCAAAGGACTGGAAGGGCAGTTCCTCGAGCTTGATGGCCTGCAGGCTGCTCAATTGCAGACGCAGGGCTCCAATCCCCGGATTCATGAACTCGGGGTTCTTGATCTCCTTGAGGATCTTGAGCTTCTCCGCCAGGGCACGAGCCCCCAGATCGATGGGCAGGCTCCCCTGATCCTGCAGGTTCTGTACTGGTGCCTCCAGCCCAGCCGCCTGAGTGATACGCAGGCTGTATTCGGTACGCAGAATATCGTCTTGCAGCTGTTTGAGGGTATCGGCCCGCGCACTCTCATACTGGGTTTGCAGCGTCTTGATCCGGTTCTGCCAGATGGTGTTGAGCTCTTTGCCCTTGGCCGCCGACTCCTGCTGCTGGATAAAGGCGATATATTGCTCCAGACGCTCCTTGGCCTCGGACGCCGTACCTGCGGCGAAGGAGAGGGTGACATCTTCGCGCAGTTTCTCCGTGGCCTTGGCATTGATCCCTTCGGCCATCGTTTTGAGCAGCAGTCGCTTGCCTTTCGGATCGGTGACCTCGGCCTGTGTGGCCTCGGCATCCAGATAGCCTCTTTCCAGCAGGAACTGGCGCTTGTTGTTGAAGCTGTTGAAGTTGTTGACGAAATCTCCGTAGAGCGCCTTCTTGTCAAAGGCAGTGAAGGCGGTCGCCGGTACCTGAGCGTTAATCAGTTGGTTGATATTGAGCTCGAGTGATTCCACCTCCTTGAGGGTGGGTTGCTTGATCTCGGCCTGGCTGACCCAGACCTGGGGCGCCAAAAGGGCATAAGCGATAGCTGCTGCGGCAAATACACCCGCGACCAGCAGGATCAGGAGCTTCTGGTGCCATAACACAAGAATCAGCTCGCGCAGATCGATCTCATCGCCGGAGGAAGTTTGCCAACCTTGTGGCAGATGAGAGTCAGATATTGGGGTTATCTCTTTGTTAGTCATAATGACATTCGTATCCTAATCGGTTCAGAGAAGTAATAAGGTGCCTAATAAGCCTTATCAGAGAAATCAGGGGCATACTTTCAATATTTCAGCACATAATCGGCCCAATTTAATTAGGCTCAATGGGAGTTTTTGGCTTAATCTTGGCGAGAATACGCCATATATTGTTAAGCAACTGGTAATAGAGAGCAAACACCAGAACAAATAACAACAAACTGACCCACTCCGGTACGGCCCCATATTCAAGAGCGATGCCCACAACGGCCAGCAAGGTCGCAATGCCGCAAATCACCACCAAGGCTTGATGGGATGAAAGCCCTGCCCGCAAGCAGATATGATGCAGATGTTCCCGATCAGGCTTAAAGGGAGAAACCCCTTTGCGAATACGCCGCACCATGATACAGGTCATATCCATCAGCGGAATGGCAATCAACCAGAGTGCGGTGACCGGGTTCATCTGTGCTTTTGGGCCTTGGGTCCCCTGCAATAATACCCAGATAACGGTAAAGCCGATCAACATACTGCCCGCATCCCCCATAAAGACCTTTTTACGCCCTCCAAAGGGGAAGCCCAAGTTCAGACAGATATAGGGCACCACCACGATCATCATCAACAGACAGAAACGGGCCAAGGGGAGTTGTCCATCGGCGTAGTGGATATAGGCGAGAGCCCCGAAGGTCACCATGGTGAGCCCACCCAATAAGCCATCGATGCCATCCACCATATTAAAAGCATTAATAGCGCCAAGCACAGCAAAGATGGTAACGATATAACCAAGCGGCCCCAAGTCCACTTCATAGCTGAAGAAAATATGTCCTAGGCTCTTTAAAGAAAGCCCAGCAGCGAAAATCATCGCGCAAGAGATCAAGATCTGCACCACTAACCTGACGCGATAATCAACATCATATTTATCATCGATGGCTCCCATCATCACCAAGACGGAGGAGCAAAGCACATAAATATCGGAGTGGTTCAACAGACCAGGTTTATACCATAAGGCTAGCATCAGCGTCAGATATATCGAAATCCCCCCAACTAAAGGAACCAACCCCTGATGTAATTTACGTTCATTAGGCCGGTCTACCAAATTTATTTTTTGCGCTACTTTTCTTGCAAAAAATAATATTAAAAAAGATGCAGAAAAAAGTGATAAAAATTCCACCGTCTGACTCCATAACGACAATAAAATAAATGTTTGATAGATCAATTCACATATGATTCGGTATCATTAATGCCTTATGCTTATTTAAAGAATCGCTGAATTATGGTGAGGTGACACTCAAAAAAAAAAAAAAAAAAAAAATACAATAACACGCAATAAATTAAAAAATATTTAACAATAAAACAACAGCCAATGCTAGTTTGTCCCGAACTCTGCGTCTTAATTTATTAATATTTATTAAAAGATAGAGATTACCAACATAACCATTCATCAGTTTTTTTACAACGAATATCTTCTAGCCCTAATAATATGATGGCAATACTAACAATTTGATGTCTATACCACTTACCTTTAATCAATCGCAGTCTCTTTTTCTGCAGAGGTATTATTAGTTCCTACCTGATTATTCTGATGTTGGCGATATCACTCATGCTAGGATTAGAATCGATATACCAGTTATAGCCATTGCGCCTAGCAAATGCGTATATTAACCAGTCATATCAAGCCACATTGTTTGCTATTACTTTGCTGATGTCTTATTAACCATTCTTGAAGCAAAACCGAAATCCGCTTGAAGACATAAGTACACCCCATTGCAACTTCAAATAAATAATCCCAACGCTGTTGCGAGTTGTATATCAATTAGAACTTCGCTACCATCTTCCCCAAAAAATACGGCTGCTGTTGATGTAATCATGTTGTACAATTTATCAATTGCATTAAACATTATCTTGATGCCAAATATCGTCCTGATCGCTAAAGGCTATGTAATCAAAAAATGAAAAGTTGCAGTCTTTTACTAGACGATAAAAATTTTTCCTGCGCCACCAAAAAAGATTCGCCATATGGCAGTATCTTCCACATTAGAATACAAATCAGCGTATTTTCTGCACAACACGAAAGTATCATCGGTACTTCTATCAACACTAATAGCGATAGATATATCAACGTTTTGCTGACTCAGTATTGAATCAATTTGCTCTGTTAACCATCGCTGACCATTATAAGCTACAGCCAAGCAATACTTTTGCTTCTAGACACACTGCACCTTTAATCATAAGTTTAAATAGGTTATTTGTGCAAGATGAATTTGCAAATTCATTTCATTAAATTACATATTTTTCATGGAATTGTAATCAATATTACTAAAGATGAAACACATTCCAACTTCAAGCATGATTATTATAGGTGAATATGCTTACAGTAAAAAACAATGCCAATACAGGAGCCAAATCTGCAAAGCCTTTAAGGTAAATCATTAAATATAGTAATAAAAATGCAAAAGAGTACATTACCATCATAATTCTCCTCATAGAAACTGACAGAGAATATTGAAGAGAATAAGAACAACATGACTCCAAATACACTAAAAATAAACAATATACGTAAGTAACCCACATCAGTGCCCATATAATAAGAGCCCATCTTCAGCAGTATACAATCCATCACAATCAAATAAGTATATATATTGGTAGGGAATATATACATTGTAGCCAATTGTGATGTGGATTCTGTAGTCAATGAATGACTCAAAATAATTTAAAAACATCTCCGACAAAATTAAAAAGAAGGCTATAGAAACAATTATCTTGGGGAAAAGCACATATACGAATATAACAGCCAGCAACATAATTGCGCTAACCGAAAACAATAGCATTACATTACGTAACCAATGCAGATTTAATTTTAATAATCCTGAACAAGAAGCAGCAATAAAGTGCTATGCCAGAAGCCGATAAATGTTGTTCTGGCCATACCAATGCCAACAGCGAAAATAAATAAGAACATAGCCGAGGCTTTCAGCATGGTGGAATCATATTCTCCGACCTAATCAAATAAGCGGGATAATCAACGCCAATCCATGGGTTATCCCAGCACCAAAATATTGAGAACCGAAACCAATTATTCTCATCTCTGAGAGTGATGACATTTTTTTCCTGCTTCATCGATTGAAATAACCTGTATTGATGTCATGAGCTCCTGCATAGGAATGATAAACATCAATAAAACAGCAACACTTTGGATAAATACAACACCAATAAATAACTTTGCAATATAATTAAAATCACATGGGATATCCATTATCTCAAAAATACGAATCAATGCACTGAATAATATAGCGATAATGAATGCTGGGTATTTTATAAATTCAAAATCAGAGGTACCATTAATTAATATTGACAAAAAGCTCAAAGAAAAAATCAAAAATAATAAAGAAAGTACGGGTAGATATTCATTTGCCAACGACAGGCACACAGACGAACCCATACAAGATTAAAACAATAGCAAAACAAGAATATAGTAGTCTTGTGGAGACTGGTATTCCGACAAATAAAATAGGGTATATATAAAGAACAGCATAACCAGAGCTAAACATCTCTCACTTATATTCTTATACCAGAAGGCTATTATATAAGGATAAATGTTCTAGTGAAAATCTTTCAAGACTAAATTGTTCGGCTACTAATCTTGCTTTTTCACCAACTAACTGACGAAGGGACGCATCAAAATAAAGAGATGACATTGAACTCAAATAACTGTCAGCATTAAACATTGGAATCAGATAAATATTTTCTCCGTGATGCTTATCTCACTAAAAGCTGGAATATCGTGTGCAACAACAGGAAGTGAATACAAAAATATTCTAACAGACTTATACTAAAGCCTTCACATAGCAACACAAGGCGGGGGAAAAAGAGCAATGTTTGCGTTAGCTAAAATATGTCTCACATTAGATATGTGACCTGAAATTTTACACTATCATGTAACTTTAAAATTCTCTGCAAGATATTCCAACATCTCTTTTAAGTCACCGTCCCCCACTATCAGCAATTCTGCATTTTTTATGCTCTTTGATAAAGGAGGACCAGATCTTGAGCAAAAAATCATGATTTTCCATCGACAAGTCGAGCTAAATAAACAAATACAATTTTGGCTTTCTCCGGCATTCCTATTCCGTTCATAATGGTAGATGATATATCTATTCCATTGTATATCAGAAATAACTTATTAGTATAAGTGGAAGAAACGGATGTTATTTTCATGGATTTTTTTAGAATGCCAATAACTGACATATTCGAAATCTTGGCAGCAACTTTTTCACTATCAAGCCTCCATTTTTTATAAAGGATTCGCTTTCTTCACAAAAAGCCCGGATGTATATGTACAGTTCTCACTTGCTGAAGATATGAAGAACAACTTAGATATCAGGGAGCATACTAACAACCTAAAAGCATACAAATGGTAATGGATGATATCAGTTTATTTTCTTTTAAATAAAAGCCTAACTTTGCATAGGCTATAGGATTTAATGAAAGCTACCATTTTTTAATATGTTGAATTTTTTGATAAACGACACCTGCGTCAAGATGTTCTGCACGATTCGACTGATTCCATCTAACACCAATACAGTTACAACATGACCGATTTTAAAGCAATAGTTAGCTAAATCTACAATTACTTTTTCTCCGCCCGCATTAAATATGTCAGTCACAAACAATATATTCATAATATATACCTTGTAGGTAATACTCATCGTTTATCGTGTAAGCTTTACCATCCTTATAGCCACCATACGTGAGAAAAGTATATCACTGAGATTGGAAAATGATAATTCTCCAATAGCTAGCCTTATGATGTTTTTCATAGAAAAACCTATCCCCATGAGGGTAAATATTATATCTTTGTTATATTTCCCTAGCATAAACCAAAACCCGCCATAACTTATTCTCTTAGACATTGGAGTATTACATGCATCAGGGATTGGATGATTAACTTCTACTGATAGTGCATGAACCCCTCCTCAAACCTCTCTTTAACAAAACGCTTAAGTACAGGTCTTCACATGACCATGAATTGTATCCCAACCCCTAGATTTTCATCAAAACGAATTGAATCATTCTGCTTTACTTTAGCAAAAATAGTAATAGATGATGACAATGAATAGAAGTTCATCATTGTTATTTCTTTTGGTGAAGTAGGTAATTTTATTACACTAATTTTTTTCTCGATCAAAAATACGGCCTGGAAATAAATCAACATTATCTGACTGAAACTTTAACATAACCTTTTCGAGTGTATCAGGATAATATGTACAATCATCATCTGGGAAGAGCGTAAATTATATCACCTGTAGCCATTTCAATTGTATTTCTGTTATAGACTAAACCTTTAACTGAAGACTTAATATGGAATATTTCTAAGCAGGATGAATATTTTGAGATTACTTTATCAAACGTTCGTCTTTTGTACGATCTATCAAAAAATATCAAAATTTTTATACGTACTATAAAAAAGCATAGCATTTAAAAAAAGCTCTACTTCGGTGACTCTATTTATAGTGGCAACAATCAGAAGACCTTCATTGGTTTCACTCTAGTTTTTCAAAAGATAGTATTGTATGTACTTCCACTCATAACATATCGAAAAGGATTAATTTATTGAGTAAATTATCAGGTTAAAAATTTCTTGGCACTCAGCCATTCAAATTTAAAAAAGATGACATTAATGTTTAGACTTGAACTTTATCAAATAGAAGGTATTTTTAGGAGAAACCTAAACATATATATAAATATTTGCATTTCCCATCCATTTTTAGTGCTCCAGATTGAACCATTATTTCTTTTGCCTCTTGGAAATATCCATTCAATAAAAACTCAACAGCAGCATCTGTTTCATGCATAACTGTATATTTAACATCAGAAACACTCACGCCATAACCAAGCCCATCAGCACGAATAAAAAACCATTCAAAGTTGAAAGTATGCTACTTTTTGAAAGCTGTCTTCTGGCTGAAGACCATGAACTAATAATGGCATTTACACGATAGACCGCTGATGCTTCAGGTAAATATGTTACTTACCATTTAATGAGCCCAATACTTGGAGATAGAAATCCCCAACCGGCGCAGTTAAAAACCAAGCAGGAATTTTCTGGACGATATTTTTTCTAAACATAAGTGATGCGGTTGGCATAAATCCACCACCACCACGAACAACCTCTGAAAGAGTAAACAATTTTACTATATCTGTATGCTTAGAGAAAATACCCATAGCACCATCTTCATTCAACGTCCTTGCTGATGTAAAACAAATATCTACATTTTTATTTTCTCTCAATGACAAGTATTGTCTTGTAATTTTATTCTCGTCAATCCAATAATCATCACCTTCACAAACTGCAATGTAATCCCCCTTGGCATAATTAAATACTCTTAAAAGATTCGCGTTTGCCCCAACATTACTTTCCGATGTAATAACTTTAATGATTGAAGGGTAGTTAGCCTGATATTCAGACAAAATTGATAATGTACCGTCGCCCCCGCAATCCTCACCGATTATAATTTCAAATGGGAACATGGTTTTTTGCATTAAAAAACTATCAATAGCTTGAGCGATATATTGTTCTTGCTTATATGTAATGCAACATATACTAACACGAATTGGTTCATCTGCTAACCAACTAGCCATGATGTCTTTTTCTGTACGATTAATCAACAGACCCCACCTTTGATTTTGATTGGCAATGTTTTTATTTTGCACGACATGCAAACAATTTATTTTCTTGTTCTAAAAGTTCTTTATTTCTATTTTTAATTTTCCTTGCCGGGGATCCAATATATATACCAAAGGCGTCACAATCTTTATTGACCAATGTGAGCGCGCCAATGGCTGCACCGTCATGCAGGGTTATCCCTGGCAATACCACTGAGCCACTACCAATAATTACATGTTTACCCAGTGTCACATCCGCATGTGTCACATTGGTATGTTCTGCAGGTACCATAGGGTTAGTCATATATGCACCACTATAGTCATCATTACTTGAATAAACCGCAACTTTTGAGGATATGTTACAAAAATCAGAAAGGGTGATTTTTCCTGCACCAATTAATGAACTATAAACAGCAATGTGTATATAATTACCTAGCTCTATCCCCCCAACTCCAGCTGAAAGCACACAAAAATCGTCAATACGCACATTAGAGCCAATATGTATTCGATTAGCCCCGTAGAATGAGACCTTATCAGAAATTAGCACATTAGTACCAAAAGATGCAAAGCCCATACTGGCCAGCTGCTCTTGAGTGAGAAAAGCCATAGATATTAGTTCTCTTTGATCAAGTTAATAATTTCATCTTGAACAAGTGGATTCAATTCATGATATATCGGTAGACAAAGCACTTTGTCTGCTACCTGATTAGCAAAAGGCAACAGATTGGCCTGCGCACTAGGCAGCCCGCGATACATAGGCATATTACTAATCAAAGGATAGAAATAACGGCGTGACAAAATATTGTTTGCTTTGAGCTTATCATACAACTCATCACGACTCAGTGGATAATCTGCTTCTACCAAGATCGGGAAGTAGGAGTAGTTACTGTTAGCATCTTTGTTGTGTTGATAGAGAGTGATACCTTTTACATCACCTAAGGCTGCATGATAATAAGCATCAATAGACTGTCGTTGCTGCATTGCATGATCGATATGCTTGAGTTGCACCAAGCCAAAGGCAGCATTAATTTCGCTCATTTTACCGTTGATACCTGGCGCCGTCACAGTCAGTTCATCGGCAATACCAAAATTCTTCAAGCGATCAATACGTTGTTTAGTTTTAGCATCCGGACTAATGATGGCTCCACCTTCAAAAGTATTAAACACCTTAGTAGCATGAAAACTTAAAATGGAGAGGTCACCCCATTGAAGCAAGCTTTCACCTTTATAATTTACGGCAAAAGCATGGGCAGCATCATAAATTACTTTAAGACCGTAGTTGTCGGCAATTTTCTGAATAGCCTCGACATCACATGGATTGGAGTAACAATGTACCGGCATAATGGCTGTGGTACGTGGGGTAATAGCTGCCTCTATCTTCGCGGAATCAATATTGAAGGTCTTTGGATCAATATCGACAAAAACCGGCTCCAAGCCATTCCACATGATCGAGTGGCTGGTTGCCACGAATGAGTAAGGGGTAGTGATGACCTCACCACTAATCCGCATCGCTTGTAATGCCGTAATCAAAGCAATTGTGGCATTATTGAATAGCGATATGTATTTAACACCAAGATAATCACAGAGTTTAGCTTCCAACTCTTGATGAAAAGGTCCATTATTGGTTAACCAACGATTATCCCAAATTTTCTCAAGATAAGGGATAAATTCATTTAATTCAGGCAGGAAAGGTTGGGTAACTGGAATGTTTACATTACTCATTTTTTCTTCCAAAAAATCATAACTCTTAGAGTAAGATAAGTTAACGACGCAAAGCGTTACGAACTTGCAATAGCAACGCCTTTTGAGCTAACACCAAATATAATAAATAGATAAGCACAGCAACACTGAGATTGATTATGATCTGCAACCAAGGTTGCACTTTCCAGTGCTGCCCAACGATATAAGCGACAACAGCAGAAATTATAACCGCTAACCAGATAGGGGCTAAATCTTTAAACTGTTGCCATTGACTAATACGAATAATTTTTGCTGTGTAATAGGTGTTAAACAATAATGAAAAGTAAGACGTAAGGGAAAAACCTATGCACATGCCTAGCACACCATAGGGTATACTGACCAACAAGATAACTATACCAATAGTTTTCTTGATCACTTCTAACTTTAAAAAAATATCGCTACGACCCATGACTTGCAACAAATTTAGATTTATTGCATGAACGGGATAGAGCATATAACCCATACACAATACACTGAGTAAACTCGCAGCGTCCTGCCATTGTTCGCCCAGTAGAGAAGTGAGTAGCGGCTGAGCAATAAGACCTAAACCAATAATTAATGGGAAAATAATCACAGCAGACATTTTCAACGTCACACGATAGACGCTTTCCATATTATCAGTGTGGTCTTGTAATTGACTAAACAGTGGAAAAGTCACCCGTTGAATAATACTGGTAAGGGTCATCGCGGGTACACTAGCCAACTGATTTGCTTGGGTAAAATGCCCTACTACTGCAGAGGTAAATTTCTTACCGATGATGATCTGGTAAATATTGTTGTAGATGACATCTAACAAACCAGAAAGCAATAACTTGCTACCAAAACCAAATAAATAGTTAAACGATTCCCTCGTGGCCCTTCCCCGTGGCAACCAAGGGGAATACAGATTAAATAGAATTAAATTAAAGACTGCATTGAGTAAGGTTTGTATCACTAATGCCCATACCCCATAGTCATGGAGCGCTAATACTATGGCTGCACAACCGCTAACCAATACACTGATGACCGAAATTTTAGCCTGAACTTTAAAATCCATTGCCACGGTCAATTGCATTCGAGGTATTAAGGTGAAGGCATTGATTAATACCGTCAGCCCTAACGTTCGTAGCAAACCTTGCAATTCAGACTGATGATAAAAACCAACAGTATAGGGAGCGACAAAATATAAAATAAGATAACAGAAGCCAGATATGATAATATTGTAGTAAAAAGCAGTGACGAGATCGCTATCTGTTCGATCTGTTTTACGGATCAGTGCCGAGGTAAAACCACTATCAACAAAAACATTAGCTATGGCAATAAATACCGCTAGCATGCCTACCAGACCAAATGCAACTGGCCCCAATAACCTCGCAAGTAACAAAGTCAAGACAAGCTGTATGCCTTGAGTCAATATACGCTCGACCGCACTCCACTGTAGACCTTTTTTAGTCTTAGTCGCTAAATCCGACATTAAAGATACTCGGCTATTATGAAAGGAGGTTGTCGTTGATCTTTATCGGATAAAATTAGTGGTAATCCAAAAATTGGCCATGCGATGGCAAGTCTTTCATCATTCCACTGGATGCCTCTATCGCTAGCAAGAAAACAGTAGTTGGTCGTTTTATATAAAAACTCCGCCGCCTCACTCAAGGTCACAAACCCATGTGCAAATCCTTCCGGGATCCACAGTTGACGCTTGTTGTCACCAGAAAGATGCACACCCACCCACTGGCCAAATGTCGGCGAGCTTTTCCTGATATCCACTGCAACATCAAACACTTCACCCGCGACGCAGCGCACCAGCTTCCCCTGGGCGTGGGGGGGCAGTTGATAATGCAAGCCGCGCAATACACCTCGGGATGACTTGGAGTGGTTATCTTGTACAAAGGTCACACTACGACCTATGGCCGCCTCGAATTGCTGGTGATTAAAACTCTCAAAGAAAAAGCCACGGTCATCACCAAACACTTTCGGCTCAAAGATAAAAACATCGGGGATCTTGGTTTGAATAACATTCATCATGAATACCTGATGTATAAATGGGGCTGATAGCCCCATGGTAAAAATGATTACTTCAACATTTTCAACAGATACTGACCATAGGCATTCTTTGCCAACGGAGCCGCGAGCTCGCGCACTTGGTTGGCAGTAATAAACTTCTGGCGATAGGCAATCTCTTCCGGGCAGGCAACTTTCAAGCCTTGACGATGCTCAATGGTTTGAATAAAGTTGCTCGCCTCAATCAGGCTTTCATGGGTACCGGTATCCAGCCAGGCATAGCCA